>JAYFNM010000022.1:0-4235 GCA_034933465.1 Oscillospiraceae bacterium
GCCGCACTGGTCATACAGTCCGCCGACCGCCACGTCCTGAGAGCCGACATAAATCGGCTCGCTGTCGGCAGTGTCGCACCATCTGTAGCCCTTGATAAGTCCCACGCAGTCATGGACTTTCTGCCCTAACTGCCCGGCAAAATCCGCCGCCGTGTAGCTGTCCGGGTACTGCGCCCTTTTCGCGGCCAGCAGCCCCGCCGTCGCGGTCTGCCCGAAGCAGCCCCACCAGTAAGGCTTCCCGAGCTGCGCTATCGCGTAGCTGACCAGCCCTGCGCTTGTCTTGCTCATACCTGTCACCTCTTTGCCCAGAGTATAGCAAAGCAGGGGAGGCAAACTAAAGCCCCCCCTGCCGTCTGTCAGCCGAAATTATTCACCGCGTACTGGTATGTTCTGGTCACGCCGTTGAGCTGCCAGCCCTTGGCCTCTGCTATTGCCGCCCATACCTGAGCGGCTTTATCCGCGCTCATAGTTGCCGACAGATATTTATATACCTCCTTCTGCGTAACGCTGTCGTTCGAATTGGTGTCCATCCCGTCTATCATACTCAGCGCCTGCTTCGGCGTATAGCCGCTCCCGCGTATCGCCGTGTATGCCGCTGTTTCCCATTCGCCCGCGTATGCCTGCACGAGTTTGTCCATCGTGCCGGTGTCCACATCCGGGTCACTGAGCGCCTGCTCCCAGTTGCTGTTGTTGTACGCCCCCGCGCTGCTTTGAATCTTGGCCTCGGCGCTGCCGCTGCTCATGTATTCCTTGTAGGACGTCTTCCATCCGAACTGTTTCCATATCTCCTCCGCCTCGTCGTTGCCCTCGAGCGCCGCCGCGACTTCCGCCTGAGAGAGCGCCCCGTTGCCGTTGCTGTCCCAGCTTGAATACTTCCACTGCGCTACTGCCTTTCTCGCGTCCTCCTCCGTCATTCCGGCATCCTCCTGTAAATGCCTGAGCGCCTCGTCCTCGTTGAGGTATCCGTCCTGATACGCATACTTGATGTTGGACTTCACTCCCGCGTCGTAGGTCTTGAGCTTTTTGTCCGGCAGGAAGGCGCCGACGGTGTTGTTCCAGAGGTCGATTGCCTCTCGCAAACCCGTTGCCGCCGGGTGTCCGCTCAGCCCGGACAGGCCGCGCAGAAGATTGTAGATGCCGCCCCACGTGGTGTAGTTTGTGTCTTTCCCCTGCGCCATCGCGCCGAAAATCTCCGCCGCCTTGGTCAGGTAATCCGCGTACTGCATCCATCCGTTTGAAACCCTGTTCCCATATGTGTCAACGCCGAACTTTGAGGCGACGGTCTTGAGCAGGTCGTAGAGCTCAGATATGACCGGTACACTCCCGAAGGGCAGAAGGGTGTCTATGACGTTCCCCTTCAGCGCCTCAAGGTATTTTTCTATCCACGTCTGGTAATCGTCGTCGTCGCGCCATGCGTCGGCTATTGCCTGCGCCGCCGCTAACAACACCTGCCCCACGGCGTAGACCGTGAGCACCTTGGCGATGTTCCGGCTGTTGCGCTGCCACGCCTCGCTTCTGCTCATGCCGCGCTGCATATCCTCCGTGAACTTCA
This sequence comes from Oscillospiraceae bacterium, assembly GCA_034933465.1. Taxonomy (GTDB): domain Bacteria; phylum Bacillota; class Clostridia; order Oscillospirales; family Oscillospiraceae; genus Limivicinus. The sequence goes on from JAYFNM010000022.1 coordinate 1,553, forward strand.
TGCCCGCGTCCACGAGCATTGATATCGTCGTGCTCGGCTCCGACATGAATGACCCGGCCATACGCGGGAAAAAGCCCTGAGCCCTGAGAAATTCCGCCTTTGTGAGCACGCTGTCTACGACCTGCGTCTTATATATGACCTCCTCGAACAGGTCTGTGACCGCCTTGAAATATTCCTCCTCGCTCTCGAAGGCGCTGCGCTTCACGCTCTCCTTCGCCGCGTACCACATCGCCGCCCAAGTGTAGCGGTCTGCAAGCTCCGCGCCTTTGAGCCCCGCCTCTGTCTCCTTTTCTCCGAAAGTCTTCTCCCCTTTTATAAGGGAGGTGAGGCCTCTTGAAATGTTGGTATCGTAGAAGCCCAGCGACTTCCACGCGGCGATTCCGCTGTGCGCCTCCATTTCTGCCGCGAGCGCTTTCATGTGCTCCGCGCTCTGCCTGAGACCCGCCGCCAGCTTGTCGGGAGACAGGAGCGTCGCCGCCCTCGTTATCGCCAACGGCTGCTGAATAACGACGCGCCCGTTAAAGGCCACCTGCGCCCGGTTGAATCTGTGCAGCGCTTTCAGCCCGATTGAATCATATACGTCGCCGTGCGCCGCCGTCCCGTTGAAGGATTTCAGAATGTTCAATACGAACTGCTCCGCGTAGCCTCTTGAGCCGCTTCCGGGCTTTGCTTCCACCGGCGCGCCGTAGGCGTCCGCCATCTTGTCCCTGACCGATGTAGCGTCGTTCTTATAGTTGAACCATTTGAGCGCATCCAGCACCGGCAGAGCGAAGCTCCTGTACTGCGCCATGCTCGCCGCGTGGTTTGCGAACACGTCGAAGACGTCATAGAGCACTATCCTGTTTGTCGCCTTCTCCTTGAGCTCTTTTGTAAATCCCATGTTTAGCAGCGCGTAAAGCCCCGCGTTCGACGGGCTTTCATCCGCCGTCGCCGGGAGATACCTCCCGTCGGAGTTTATAGGGAAATAATATTCCTCTCCGTACAGCTCCACGCCGAAGCGCTTCATGTGCACATAGTTGCCCCACTCCGCGCAGTCCACGGACATATACTTTTGCAGCGCGTCTGCAACCGCTCTCTGCCGCGGCGTGAGGGAGGCGCTTATCTTCTGCGCGTCCTCCATCGTGAGCGCGTGCCCGCCGTCCCTATAGGTGTATTTGCCGTTTTTGAACGTGGCTACCCTGATGCCCTCTCCGAAGATATGCGTCAGCGCCTGCGGCCGCTTCATCAGGCAATAGAAGCTCATTGCCGCCGTCGCCGGCATTGAGACCGTCTCGTCTCCGATTTTGAAGGTCTTTATCTCCTTGCCCCAGCTCTCGACCTCTTTAGGGTTGTAGGTCTTTCCCGCGAACTCTATCACCTTTTTTGCGAGGAAAGCCTGTGTGCTCTGCCCCTCCCGGAACTCGTTGTATATGGATTCTCCTCCCTTGCCGAGGCGCGCGAAGCCGTATGCCGGTCTCATATACTGCCATCCGAGGAAGTTGTACGCCGCACCCTTCGCGCCCTTTGCCCTGCCGAGCTTTGCAAGGTAGGATACCGTGTCCTCTCCCGCATCGTAGGCGTGCTCGAAAACGGCGTTGTTGTGGAAGCGGTTCATGTCCTTGATGTACCGTTTCAGGTCTCGAAGCGTGTGCGCAAGGTCTCTCAGCTCCTCCGCCGACATTCTGTTGACGACGAACTCCCCGCCGCGCTCGTTTATTAGCTCCTGAATTCCGTCGATCTGCCTCTGGAAGTCCTCCATGAAGCCCTCCGGGAGGTCGGCATAGCCTGAGTACGCCCCCTGCATCTCCACGTTTGATTTTATTGCGTCGCGCAGCGCCTTCATGTTCTTTATGAACACCGCGTCTGCCCGTGTCTGTTCTCCGCCGTTGAGGCTCCTTGTGCTGGTGAGGTCGATGCCTAAAATGAAGTCCGTGACGGATTTCTGTATCACCGCCGGCACATGCCGCACCGCGTCCTTGCTGCTCGGCTTCATTATCATCTGCCGCAGGTCGTCTACCTCCGCCCGCACTCTCGCCCGGTACTTGGTCTTCGCGGCGCTCTCGGCGCGGCGCTCCCTGTACTCCTTTAGCGCCTGCTGCCCGCGCGTGCGCTCCTGCTTCTCCGCAATGTCTCTCGCCTTTGAAAGCACCTGTTTCAGCGTGTCCTTGTCCTCAAGGGAAATGACGCTGTTTTCGAGGCTCTTTATCTTGGCGTCGATGATATCCATGCGGTTTTTGGCCTGTGTGGCCTGCTCGCGGCTGCCGCCCTTGGTGAACCGCTGCTCTCTGTACTGCTGCCCGAGCTCCGCTCTCTGCTCCTGAAGCTCTCTCAGCCGCCCGAGCCTGTCGTTGAATATCCTCAGCGCGTCCCGCTGCCCCGCCGTCAGCTCGGCGCTGTCGAGCTCATCCGCCGCGTATTCCAGCAGCTCTCTGTCAGAGATGCCGCGCCTGCGCTGCTGATAAATGTTGTCAGACGTTGAGCTGATGGATTCGGCAATGAGGGTCTGCTCTCCAGCAGGCAGCTCCCCGACCGGTGTAAGCTCAGCGTTTTCCGTGCTATTGGCTGTAGGTGTTACAATGATACTGTACAGATAGCGAAAAAAGATAGCGAATAGGGATGGCCTGTGCTAAGGTTAAGTTGCTGAGACAAAACCGAAAGGCAGGTGCACCCTATTCGCCATGAACACATTAACACAAACACTCAA
>JAYFNM010000023.1:0-44545 GCA_034933465.1 Oscillospiraceae bacterium
TTGAGTGTTTGTGTTAATGTGTTCATGGCGAATAGGGTGCACCTGCCTTTCGGTTTTGTCTCAGCAACTTAACCTTAGCACAGGCCATCCCTATTCGCTATCTTTTTTCGCTATCTGTACAGTATCATTGTAACACCTACATATTATACCGCGCGCGGGCTGAATTCTAAATTTGTTCACGGCGCAGAGCCCGTATGCGGGTTGTTTTGACAGGGCGGATATGGTATTATCATGGCCTCAGCGAAAGGAGCGGTCTATGGAAAAAAAGAAATCGCCGGGGCGGACGGCGCTGGCCGTCGCGTCCGCGGCGCTGCTCGCGGCCGTGTGCATCCTGCTCGACAGCAGATACGATATCCAGCTGACGGACTATGAGCTCGCCTCCGACCGGCTGCCGCCGGAGATGGACGGGCTGCGCATAGTGCAGCTGTCCGACCTGCACGGGGCGGAGTTCGGCCGGGACAACGGGCGGCTCATCCGGCTCGTCGAGGGACAGCGGCCGGACATGATCGCGCTGACCGGCGACATGGCGGGCAGCCCCGGCGAGCTCGCGGCGCTGGAGAGCCTGCTCGCGGGCATCGCAAGGCTCGCGCCGGTATACTATGTCAGCGGCAACCACGAGTTTGCGGGCGGCGTCATAGACGAGCTGCGCGCGCTGCTGGGGAAATATCAGGTGCGCAGTCTTGAAAACGAGTACGAGGTTTTCGAAAAAAACGGCGGGCGCATCGTAATCGCCGGCGTGGACGACCCGAACGGCCGCGCCGACATGGTCACGCCCGCGGCGCTCTGCGCGAGCCTGCGGAGCGAGTACCCCGGGGACTACGCGCTGCTGCTCGGGCACAGGAACTACTGGGTCGCGCGCTGTCCCGAGCTGCCGGTAGACCTCGTCCTCTGCGGGCACGCCCACGGCGGCATCGTGCGCCTGCCCTTCGTCGGGGGGCTGCTGAACACGAACCACAGCTTCGGCGCGGAGTACGAGGCGGGGCTGTATTACTCCGGCAGCTACTGCATGGAGGTGTCCAGGGGGCTTGGCAACTCGATATCCGTCCCGCGGCTGTTCAACCGCCCGGAGCTTGTGACGATAGTCCTCAGAAGCGGACACTAAATGTCGCCGGAAAACGGTCATATATATTTTTCCCGGGCATATACTGAAGGTATGCTGAGCATACGGGAGGTATAAACATGGAAAAAGACGTCGATGACATGATCTACGGCGACTACGACCCCGGCCCGTCCAGCCGCTGACATAGCCGGGCAGGCCTTTTGATGCCGCTTTCGGTCAAAAGCCCTGATCGAAGCCGCCGCACGGGCGGCGGAAAAAAAGACCCGCCGCAAAACGGGTCGAGTCCTGACTCGACCTGATATTGCAGCGGGCTCTTTTACGCCTGCCCGGCGGACGCTCAGTCGGCGGCCTTCATGGACAGGAAGGCGTTTATAAAGCCGTCGAGGCCGCCGTCCATGACGCCCTGGATGTTGCTGTCCTCATAGTCGGTGCGGTGATCCTTGACGAGCTGGTAGGGCATGAACACGTATGAGCGGATCTGGCTGCCCCACTCTATCTTCATCTGCACGCCCTTAATGTCGCTTATCTTTTCCAGGTGCTCGCGCTCCTTGATCTCGGCGAGCCGCGCGCGCAGCATATCCCGGCAGTTTTCCAGGTTCTGGAAATGGCTGCGCTCCACCTGGCTCGACACGACGATGCCGGTGGGGATATGGGTCAGTCGGACGGCGGAGGAGGTCTTGTTGACCTTCTGGCCGCCGGCGCCGGAGGAGCGGAAGACGTCCATCTTGATGTCCTCGTCCTTGAGCTGTATATCGCTGTCCTCGCCTATCTCCGGCATGACCTCCACCGCGGCGAAGGAGGTGTGCCGCCGGCCGGCGGCGTCGAAGGGGGAGATGCGCACGAGCCGGTGGATGCCGTTCTCGCTCTTGAGAAAGCCGTAGGCGTTCTCGCCCTCCACCATGACGGTGGCGCTCTTGAGCCCGGCCTCGTCCCCGTCGAGATAGTCCATCACGCGGACCTTGTAGCCGTGGCGGTCGGCCCACATGTTGTACATGCGGTAGAGCATGGAGGCCCAGTCCTGCGCCTCGGTGCCGCCGGCGCCGGCGTGAAAGGTGAGTATGGCGTTGTTCGCGTCGTAATTGCCGGTGAGCAGGGTGCCGAGACGGGTCTCCTCCGCTTTTTCGGAAAAAGCCCGAAACTCGCTCTGAAGCTCGGGGAGCATGGAGTCGTCGTTCTCCTCCATGGCCATCTCGCAGATGGCGTACATATCGTCCCACGCGGCGCAGAGCGCCTGGTAGTTCTCGCATTTGCCCTTGAGCACCTTCAGGCGCTTCTGCACGGCCTGCGACTTCTCGATATCGCTCCAGAAGCCGTCGCGCTCGCTCGCGGCCTCAAGCTCCTCTATCTCCTTCTGCGCCGCGTCGAGCTTCAGCGCGCCGCGCAGCACCTCGAGAGCGGGCTTCGCGTTGTTAAGTTTGACCTTATATTCTTCAAATTCAAGCATTTTCAAGTTACTCCCCCGTGTTTTGTCAACATGGTATTATAAACAAAAAACGCAGAATTGTAAATCAGTTTTTTATGAGCGGTTTGTGAAGTATAAAATTACTCTTACTCTTCCAATTAGACCCGTTTTGTGGTATAATGTATGCACCATAGGTATGTGCGCACGCCATACCGGAGGGCGGACAAAATGAAAGATCACTGATGATTAACGGAGGGTAGAAAGAAAAATGATTTCACACGGCAAAGAAATTAAGGTTTTCGCCGGCAACTCAAACCCTGTTCTGGCGGAGAACATCTGCTCCGAGCTGTATAAAAGCCTGGGAAACGCGTCCGTGTCCCAGTTCGCGGACGGCGAGTGCTCGATCACCGTGTTTGAGCCGGTGCGCGGCAAGGATGTTTTCATCGTGCAGTCCACCTGCAAGAGCGTCAACGACAACCTTATGGAGCTGCTCATCATGATAGACGCCATGCGCCGCGCCTCTGCCGGGCGCATCACCGCGGTCATCCCGTACTTCGGCTACGCGAGGCAGGACCGCAAGGCAAAGAGCCGCGATCCCATCTCGGCCAAGCTGGTGGCGAACCTCATCACCGCCGCCGGGGCGGACAGAGTTCTCACGATGGATCTCCACGCCGCGCAGATACAGGGCTTCTTCGATATCCCCGTGGACAATCTCATGGGCTCCAACATGTTTGTGAAGCATTTTATCAAGCTTTTCGGCAAGGCCAACGACGACGTGATGATAGTCTCGCCGGACGTCGGCAGCACGGCGCGCGCGCGCGCCTTCGCGATGAAGCTCGGCGTCAACATGGCCATCGTCGATAAGCGCCGCGACAAGGCCAACCAGTGCGAGGTGATGAATATCATCGGCAACGTCGAGGGCAAGACCTGCATCCTGCTCGACGACATAGTGGACACCGCCGGCTCCCTCTGCGGCGCCGCCAGAGCCATCAAGGAGCTGGGCGGAGCCAGCCAGGTCTTTGCCTGCGCGACCCACGGCGTGCTCTCCGGCCCCGCGATACAGCGCATCGAGGAGAGCTGCATCGAGGAGCTGCTCCTGCTCGACACCATCCCCTACCCCTGCGACAAGCCCGAGTGCGCCAAGATAAAGTACATCTCCACCGCCCCCGTATTTGCCGAGGCTATCCGCCGCATATACGAGGAGGTCTCCATCTCCAACCTCTTCGACTGAGCGCTCAGGCGCTCCTGCGTCCCGCTCCCGCCGCTGCTGTCCGGCGCGGAGGGAGCGGGGCCGATTTTTATTATGACCGAGGTATCAGCAATGCTTTTCAAGAAACCCGGAGGGGTCTCGTGGCTCGTGGTCTTTCTGGGCAACCCGGGCCTCCGATACGAGGGCACGCGCCACAACGCCGGCTTCATGGCCGGGGACGCGATGGCCAGAGCCCGGAACACGGAAATAAACAGAGCGCGCTTCAAGGCGCTGACAGGGGTCTGCGAGATCGGCGGGCAGAGCGCGCTGCTCATGAAGCCGCAGACCTATATGAACCTCTCCGGCGAGGCGGTAGAGCAGGCGGTCAGGTTCTATAAGATACCGCCCGCGCAGGTGATAGTCGTCTCGGACGAGATATCCCTGCCCATAGGGAAGCTCCGCATCCGCCAAAAGGGCTCCGCCGGAGGCCACAACGGCCTCAAGAGCATCATCGCCCGGCTCGGCACGGAGGAGTTCCCCCGCATACGCATAGGCGTGGGCGCGCCGCCGCATCCGGATTACGACATGGCCGACTGGGTGCTCTCCGCCTTCAGAGGGCAGGACGCGCTGGACATGGCGGCGGCCGCGAATCGGGCGGCGGAGGCCGCGGCCTGCTATATCACGGACGGCCCCGACAGGGCGATGAACCTTTTCAACTGAGAATTTCCGGCGGCGTCCGACGCCGCCCGATAATACAGAACAGTAAATCAGAAAAGGAGGCTTGCATAGATGAAGAAAAGCTGTATAGCGATGCTTCTTGCAGGCGGTCAGGGCTCCAGACTCTACGCTCTGACGCAAAACGCGGCAAAGCCGAACGTCCCCTTCGGCGGAAAGTACAGGATTATCGACTTTCCCCTCTCCAACTGCGCCAACTCCGGAATAGACACCGTGGGCGTGCTCACACAGTACAGGCCGCTGCGGCTCAATAGCTATATCGGCAGCGGTCAGCCCTGGGATCTGGACGTGGCGGACGGGGGAGTGTACATACTGCCGCCGTATCAGAGCGCCGGGGAAAAGGGCTCGTGGTTTTCCGGCACGGCCAACGCGATATACCAGAACATCGGCTTTATCGAGAGCTATGACCCGGAGGACGTCCTTATTCTGTCGGGCGACCATATCTACAAGATGGACTACGCCGATATGCTCCGCGAGCACAGGGCGCACAGGGCCGCCTGCACGATCTCGGTGCTGCAGGTGTCCATGGAGGAGGCCACGCGCTTCGGCATAATGAACCTCGGTGAGGACGGCTTCGTCAACGAGTTTGAGGAGAAGCCGCCGCGCCCGAGGAGCGACCTCGCCTCCATGGGGATATACATTTTCAACTGGAAAAAGCTCAGGGAATACCTCGTCGCCGACGAGAACGACCCGAGCTCCAGCAAGGACTTCGGCAAGAACATAATCCCGAACATGCTCGCCGCGGGGGAGAAGCTCTGGCCCTACCGCTTCAGCGGCTACTGGCGCGACGTCGGCACGATAACGAGCCTGTGGGACGCCAATATGGACATGCTCTCCACCACGCTCATAAACCTCTATGACCCGAGCTGGCCCATAAGCTCGCGCAGCCCGATCTGCCCGCCGCATTTCGCGGGCGAGCACGCGGAGATCATCCACTCCATCGTCACCGAGGGCTGCGAGGTGGACGGACACGTCGAAAACTCCATCCTCTCCCCGTCGGTGCGCGTCGCGCGCGGCGCGACCGTGTTTTACAGCGTGCTCATGCCCGGCGCCGTGGTCGAGGAGGGCGCCACCGTGGAATACGCCATCATCGGCGAGAACACGGTCGTGAGCGCCGGCGCCCATGTCGGCGCGCCGCCGGACGGGACGGACGAATGGGGCGTGGCCACCTGCGGGCCGGACATCCGGATAAGGAGCGGGGCGCAGGTGCCCGCCGCGGCCATGATCTATACGGGCGAGGAGGTTTGAGCCATGAGAGATTTTCACGGGATAATCTTTGCCTACAGCGCCGCCCCCGAGCTGAGAGAGCTGGTCGGCGCGCGCACGGCGGCCTCGCTGCCCTTTTGCGGCAGATACAGGCTTATCGACTTTGCCCTGTCGTCCCTGCGGAATGCGGGGATACTCGACGTGGGTATAATAATGCAGCGGGACTATCAGTCCCTGCTCGACCATATAGGCGGCGGCAAGGACTGGGATATGAGCCGCAAGGAGGGCGGGCTGCGCCTGCTGCCTCCCTTCGGCCTGCCCGAATACCACACCGGCAACTACACCGGCACCATCGAGGCGCTCAACGCCGTCTCGACCTATATCCGCGATATCCCGCAAAAGCACGTCATCCTGATGCTCGGCAACCTCTGCGCGAACATCGACCTTGACGCCGCCATCCGCCGGCACGAGAGCTCCGGCGCCGCCGTGACCGCCATCTGCGCCGACCATACGCCGGAGGGGCTGCACCACAGGTACGTCCTCGGCGCGGACGGCTTCGTGAAGCGGGTCATCTTCGACCGCGAGGGCGAGTGCGAGGGCGTGCCGTCCCTTGAGGGCTACATCATCCACAAGGACGTGCTGCTCGAGCTGATGGACAAGTGCAGGGCCATGAACCTCTACGGCTTCCACAAGGACGCCGTGTCGATGTTCCTCGGCGAGGGCGGGAGGATAGACGTGTACGTCCACCCGGGCTATGCCTGCGCCATACGCACGGTCGACGCCTATTACAAGGCGAACATGGACATGCTCTGCCCGGAAAACCGCCGCGATATCTTCCCGGCAGACCGCCCCGTGCGCACCAAGAACCACGAGGAGGTCAGCAGCTATTACGGCGAGAGCGCCGTCTCCCGAAGGAGCCTTGTGGCGGACAACTGCATCATAGAGGGCGACATCGAAAACTGCATCATTTTCTCCGGCGCGCGCATCGGCGAAGGGGCGCGGCTGCGCGACTGCATCGTCATGCGCGGCTGCACCATAGGCGAGAACGCCCGGCTCGACTGCGTAATCGCGGATAAATATTCCAAATTCTCCCCCTCGCTCGTTTTGACCGGCAGCCCGAAGCTGCCCATAGTCGTGCCGAAGAATTCAAGGATCTGACAGGCGCGAAACGGTTTATTCTACTCTACGGAGGTACTTTCCTACATGTTTGGTGAAATCTCACGCGACGAAATGCGCAGCGCCATCGAGGACAAGCTCTGCGCCCATTTCAGCATTCCCGGCGAGGCCGCCGACGACGAACAGATATTTCAGGCCACGGCGATAGTCATCAGAGAGCTGATGAGCCGCTTTCTGGCCGCCGAGGACCCGGCTCACGCCGAAAAAGAGGTCCACTATATGTCGATGGAGTTTCTCATGGGGCGCAGCCTCATGAAAAACGCCTTCAACCTCGGCATATCGGAGGCCGTCACCGGCGCGCTCGAGGACATGGGGCGCTCGGCCGCGGACATCTTCGAGGCCGAGCCCGACGCGGGTCTCGGCAACGGCGGTCTCGGCCGTCTGGCCGCCTGCTATATGGACAGCATGGCGACGCTGGGACTTGAGGCCACGGGCTACTCCATCTGCTACGAGCTGGGCATTTTCCGGCAGAAGTTTGCCGGCGGGAAGCAGACCGAGGTCGCCGACAACTGGCGCACCGCGGCCGAGAGCTGGCTCATCCCCCGCTATGACGACGCGGTGGAGGTGCGCTTCGGCGGTCAGGTCTCCCCGCATTGGGACAGCTTCGGCCGCTATCGCGCCGAGCACACGGGCTACACCGCCGTCATCGCCGTGCCGCGCGACATGCTCATCGCGGGCTACGGCGGCAGGGAGGTGAACACCCTCCGCCTCTGGGACGCCATGAGTCCGAATTCGCTGGACATGTACCTCTTCGCCGAGGGCGAATACGTCAAGAGCATGGAGCAGCGCACCATGGCCGAGGTCATCACCAAGGTGCTCTATCCCGCGGACGACCATATCGAGGGCAAGACCCTGCGCCTCAAGCAGCAGTATTTCTTCGTCTCCGCCACCGCGCAGGACGTCGTGCGCAAGCACATAAAAAAGTGGGGCGATATCAGGAGCTTCGCCCAGCACCATACCATCCAGATAAACGACACCCACCCCACCCTCATCATCCCCGAGCTCATGCGCATCTTCATGGATGAATACGGGCTCGGCTGGAACGAGGCGTGGAACATCGTGAAGGCGAGCGTCGCCTATACCAACCATACCGTCATGAGCGAGGCGCTGGAAAAATGGCCGCAGGATCTGGTGCAGCAGCTTCTTCCGCGGCTGTGGGAGATCATGTGCGAGATAAACCGCCGCTGGTGCGACTATCTCATGGCGAGCTTCGGACAGGACGAGCGCGTCGGCCGCAACCTCATCATCCGCGACGGGCAGGTGCACATGGCGAACATGTGCCTCGCGGCCTGCTACAAGGTCAACGGCGTCTCGCGCCTGCACGGGGAGATACTGAAAAACGAGCTTTTCCATGATATCTACACCCTGCGCCCCGAGCGCTTCACCCATGTCACCAACGGCATCGACCACCGCCGCTGGCTCGCGCAGATAAACCCCAACCTTAGCGCGCTCATCTGCGAGCTGCTCGGCAGCGGGGACTATCTCACAAAGCCCGAGGAGCTGCTGCGCCTGCGCGATTTCGCGGCCGACGGCGAGGTGCGCCGCCGCGTGCTGGAGATAAAGCGCGACAACAAGCTCCGCTTCGCGGACTTCGCGCTCAAAAACGACGGCATCACCCTCAATACCGACTCCATCATGGACGTGCAGGTAAAGCGCCTGCACGAGTATAAGCGCCAGCTTCTGTGCGCGATGAGCATCGCGAGCCTCCAGCTCCGGCTCCACGACGACCCGGATATGGACTTCGTGCCGCGCACCTTCGTGTTCGGCGCAAAGGCCGCCGCCGGGTACAAGACCGCCAAGCGCATAATAGAGCTGCTGCTGTCCATGGCGCAGGATATAAACAACGACCCCGTCTGCCGGGATAAATTACAGATATACTTTGTGGAGAACTACCGCGTCTCCGCGGCCGAGGCCATCATCCCCGCCGCGCAGGTGTCCGAGCAGATATCCACCGCCGGCAAGGAGGCCTCCGGCACCGGCTGCATGAAGCTGATGATGAACGGCGCGGTGACCGTCGGCACGCTCGACGGCGCGAACGTCGAGATGTACGAGCGCCTCGGCGACGAGAACATGTTCCTCTTCGGCCTGCATACCGACGAGATCGCCCGTCTGCGCGCCTCCGGCTACGACCCCGCCGCCATCGCGAGAGCCGACCCCGAGATATACCGCGTGATAAACCGCATCAACCAGGGCTTCGCCGACGGGAAGAACTATTCCGACCTCACCTCGAAGCTGCTCTACGGCGGGGATGAGTATATGCTCATCGCGGACTACCGCGCCTACGCCGACTGCCAGAGAAAGCTCTACGAGCGTATAAAGGACGACGGCGAGCTTGCCCGTCTCTCCGTCATGAACACCGCCGAGAGCGGCGTTTTCGCGGCCGACAGAGCCATCGCGGAGTATGCGCACAATATATGGAACATCAAATAAACGGATATGCCGTCGTCATAGGCGGCGTGAATACGGACATCTGGGGCCGCCCCGCGAGGGCGCTCGTCCCGCGCGATTCGAATCCCGGCCGCGTGAGCGCGAGGCCGGGCGGCGTCGGACGGAACATCGCCCATGACCTGCGGCTGCTCGGCATGGACGTCAGCCTCATCGCCGCCGTCGGGGGCGACGCGTACGGCTCCGGCATTCTCGAAAACTGCGGCGCGCTGGGTATGGACATGAGCATGGCTCTCATCCTCCCGGAGCGCCGCAGCTCCACCTATCTGTACGTGACCGACGAAAACGGCGACATGCAGGTCGGCATAGCCGACATGGACATCGTCCGCTGCCTCACGCCGGATTTTCTCGCGGCGCATATGGGGCGGATAAACGCCGCCTCCGCCGTCGTGCTCGACGCGAACCTCGAGACGGAGACGCTCGGATATCTCGCGCGCAGCTGCACCGCGCCGCTCTATGCCGACCCCGTGTCCACGGCCAAGGCGACGCGGCTGCTGCCGGCGCTCGGCGCTCTGCGCGCGATAAAGCCCAACGCCCTGGAGGCCGCGGCGCTCACCGGCGAGAGCGACCCGGCGCGAGCCGCCCGCGCGCTGATAGCCGCCGGGGTGCGGCGGGTCTTCGTCAGCCTCGGGAGCGGGGGCATGATAGCCGCCGAGGGGGAGACGCTGCTGCGCCTGCCCTGTGAAAACGCGCGCGTCGTCAACACCACCGGCGCGGGCGACGCGGCCACCGCCGCCATCGTCTGGGCGGACGCGGGCGGTCTCGGCCTCGAGCAGACGGCGAGAGCCGCGATAAGAGCCGGCGCGCTCACGGCCGGGTGCGCCGAGGCAAACAATCCCGCTCTGGCGACGCTGAGCGGCCGCTGAGGAGAAAAGCATGGAAAAAACGCGGATGCCGAAGAGAATACTGCGCGGCCTGCTGCTGGGGGCGGGCGTCGCCGTCGCGGCCGACCTGCTGTGCGCCTTCGCCTTCGGCGGGATGAGCGCGGCGGCATATATCCTTGTTTTCGTTCTGACCGCCGCTTTTGCGCTGCTCCGGCAGCGCGGCGCGCGGCTGATCTGGAACGTCCTTTTCGGCGCGCTCTGCGCGCTGCTGGCGGCGCTCGTGCTCTGCGCCGCGCTGATGACCGTCTTCGCCTCCGAGGCGAGGTACGCGAGCGCCGACAACGGGAAGGCCGCGCTCTACGGCGGAAAAAAGGTGCTGATAATCGTCCCGCACGAGGACGACGACCTGAACGTCGCCGAGGGGGTCATGGAGGAGTACGTCAAATACGGCAGCGAGGTATACCTCCTCTTCGCCACCAACGGGGATTTCAAGGGTCAGGGCGAGAAGCGCCTGAGAGAGGCGCTGAAGGTCGCGGAAGATATCGGCATACCGGAGGACAGGGTCATCTTTCTCGGCTACGGCGACAGGCTGGGCAGGGACGGGACGAGCATATACAACTGCCCCGACGACGAGGTCGTCACCTCTCTCGCCGGGCGGACGGAGACCTACGGCCTGCCGGAGCACCCGGCCTTCCGGGAGGGGAACAGCTATACCCGCCGCCATTTCCGGGAGGATCTGCGCGACGCGATGCTCCAGTGCCGCGCCGACGTGATAATATGCAGCGACTACGACGCGCACGGCGACCACCGGGCGGTCTCGCTGCTGATGGAGGAGGCCATGGGCGAGATACTCAAAACGCACCCGGACTATCGCCCGGTCGTCTTGAAGGCCATGGCCTACAGCACCTCCTACAACGCCCCGAGGGATTTTTACAGCGAGAACATCCTCTCGACGGTGAACCCCTACGACACGCCCTACATGCAGGAGACGAACCTCTACAACTGGGCCGACAGGCTGCGCCTGCCCGTCAGCGCGGATATCCTCTCGCGCTCGATGCTCAGCGCGGGCGCGTTCCGCCATATTCTGGCGCACAGCTCGCAGCGCCTGTACGAGAAGGCCGAGAGCATCATAAACGGGGACAAGGTTTTCTGGCTGCGGGATACGAGCTCCCTGTGCTATGCCGCCGATATCTCCGTCAGCTCCGGCGACGGCTCGCGGCTGAACGATTTCCGGCTCGCCGACTCCTCGGATATCCTGAACGAGTACGCCTTTGAGGGCGCGTGGACGCCCGCCGGGTCGGACGCGGCGCGGACGGCGGAGACAGTCCTGCCCGAGGCCGCGGACATAGCGGAGATACGGCTCTACGACAGCCCCTCGCTTGACGACAACGTCCTCAACGCGAGGCTCAGCTTCGACGACGGGACGAGCGTCGAGACCGGCGCGCTCGCGCCCAACGGCAGCGCCACGGCGATACGGGTGGACAAGAGCGGCGTGAAGAGCTTCACCGTGACCCTGCTCGAGACAGAGGGCGCCGCGGCGGGGCTGACGGAGATAGTGGCCTGCGGCGACGAGCGGGACGCGGGGCTGGATTATATCAAGCTGCAAAATAAAAACGGCGACTTTGTGTACGACTATTATATAGATAAGAGCGGGCAGGAGAGCTTCGATATCTATGCCTCCGGCGAGGCCGCCGGCGCGAGCTGCACAGTCTCCTGCGACAATTCCAAATGCCGCGTCGGAATATCGGAGGACGGCGTCACGGTGAGGTGCCCGGCCGGGGAGAGCTGCCGCGTCACCGTGAGCACGCTCGACGGCGCGTATTCCGACAGCGCCGCGATCTCGAACCCCGGCCGCTTCGCGCGCGGCACCGGTCAGGCTATAGAGCGCTTCTGCCTCTATACCAGCATCGACCGGCTCCACAGCTCGAACACCTTCCTCGGCCTGCGCGCCCTGTACCGGCTCGCGCGCTTCGGCACCGCGGCCGGCCGCTGATAACGCGCCCCATAAGGTAACGGAACCACCGCAAAACTGGACGGTCTTGACCGTCCAGTTTTGCGGCGGGCTTTTTTTCGCGCAGATTGCTATAACAATTTAGCGAAATAAACAAAAGCTTTTGTGCAAGTTTACAAATCCTTCATTTCTTCCTGCTTTTTTCTTGACATATGAAAAAATTGAATATATTGTAGAACCAGTTTTAGAAAGCTTTCTAAAATGAAATAATAATCGGAGGAAAAGAAAATGAGTCAATGGGAAGGTCTGGCCATAATCCTCGCGTTTATGGCGCTTGGCGACATTATCTCCAAGGTCACCAGAGGTAAGTTCCCCTCGGCGCTGGTCGTAGTCCTGTGCTTCATAGTGGGCTACTGGACAGTTCTGCCGAAGGACCTCATCACCACGAGCGGCATATCATCCGGCGTGTACAATATCTGCGCATATTTTCTCATCGCAAATATGGCCACCAGCATACCCGTGGCCGAAATGAAGCGGCAGTGGAAGACCATCCTTGTGGCGATCATGGCCGTCGTCGGCATCTGCGCGCTCGGGCTCACTCTCGGCGTCCTCCTGTTCGGCAAGCTGCTCGTATTCTCCACCATCTCCGGCTTCGCCGGCGGCGCAGGCGCGCTGATGGTTATCCAGGAGGTCGCGAGCAATATCGGCGGCGAGAACCAGATCGTCGTCATGGCGCTCATCGCGGGCTCCGTCCAGGTGCTCATCGGCTATCCGCTCACCGGCATCGTGCTGCGCCGCGAGGCGCGCCGTCTCGAGGGGCTTTACGACGCGGGTCAGCTCGCGAAGATAGAGGCCGTAGAGGAGAAGAAGCACGGCTTCAAGCCCTTTATCTGGTTCCAGAAGTTCAATTCCTCCGCGGTGCTGCTCTTCAAGCTCGGCATAGTCGCGCTGCTGTCCTACTATCTCAATAAGCTCTGCAACGGCGCGGTCTCCGGCCTTATCTTCGCGCTGGCGCTCGGCTTCATCGGCTCGCTTTGCGGCTTCCTCGAGCCGAACATCCTCGCCAAGGCCAAGGCGGACGGCTTCTGCTTCACCTTCATGCTGGCCTATCTGTTCTCGCTGTTCTCCGCGGTCTCCCCGGCTGTGTTTATCGTCTACTTCCTGAAGATCGCGGGCATCTGCGTCATCGTCACAGTCGGCATGGGTCTCACCTCCTGGGGCTGCAGCAAGGTCTTCAAGGGCGACTTCACCTTTGATATGTGCATGGGCATCAGCTTCACCTGCTATCACGGCTTCCCCGTGAACGTGGCGCTGACCCGTGAGGCCATCGACACCGCCATCTCCGACGAGACCAAGCGCGAGGTCATCACCAGCCACATGATGCCGAAGATGCTGGTCGGCGGCTTCACGAGCGTCACCTTCGCCTCCGTCGCGCTGGCAAATATTCTCGCCCCGTACCTCGCGGCGCTGTTCGCGTGATCGATCAGGGGGGTCTGCCCCGGCAGATTCCCCGGTGCATATCTTCTTTGAAAGGATACTGTATGCAAAACATGCTTGAACAGGCGAAAGCCATTGAAAAGTTTATCGTCGATTTCCGGCACGATATCCATATGCACCCGGAGCTCGGCTTTAAGGAGTTTCGCACGACCGACAGAATAGCGGAGGAGCTCGACAGGCTCGGCCTGAGCTATACCCGCTTTGAGCCGACGGGGCTCATGGTCGAGATAGAGGGCGAGCCCACCGGGAAGCGCGTCGGACTGCGCGCGGATATAGACGCGCTGCCCATCCAGGAGACCACCGGGCTGCCGTACCAGTCGCAGACGGCGAAGGTCATGCACGCCTGCGGACACGACACCCACGCGGCCATGCTCCTTGGCGCCATAAAGCTGCTCAACGCGAACCGGAACAGCCTCAAGGGCGCGGTGCGCTGCATCTTCCAGCCTGCCGAGGAGGGCGGCGGCGGCGCCGCGCGCATCATCGAGCAGGGCGCGGCCGACGGCGTGGACATGTTCTTCGGACAGCACATCTCCCCGATAGAGCCCTCCGGCACGATAAATTACTGCCCGGGCGGCGCTATGGCCGCCGCCGCGATGTTCATCATCGAGGTTCGCGGCAAGTCTGCCCACGGCGCGACGCCGGAGTGCGGCATCGACGCGACGCTCGCCGGGGCCGAAATAGTCGGCAACCTGCAGAGCATCATCAGCCGCCGCGTCAGCCCTTTCGACACCTGCGTGCTGAGCGTCTGCACCTTCAATTCCGGCACGGCCTTCAACGTCATCTCCGACCGGGCCGTCATCACCGGCACCTGCCGCTTCCTGAGCAAGCCGCTCGGCCCGAAGCTCCGCGAGGAGATGGAGCGGGTCTGCTCCGGCGTGGCCGCGGCCTACGGCGCGACGGCGACGGTGGATTTCAAGGTCTTCTCGGACGTCGTGTGCAACGACGAGACGGTGATCTCGCTGGTATACAAGGCCGCCGGGCGCTTTCTCGACGCGGACAAGGCCGTGCGGCATATCCCGCCCATGAACGCCGGGGACGATTTCGGCGCCTACTCGAACTATGCGCCCGCCGCCTACACCTTCCTGGGCGCCGAGGGCAACGGCCCCGGCCACAACGAAAAATTCTGCGTCGGGGACGAGTCGCTCTGCATCGGCGCCGCGCTCGACGCGCAGATGGCGATAGAGATGCTCGATCATCTGAGCGGAAAATAACGCCAAAAAAAGTCTGTCATTCCGAGTAAAGCTCAGAACGACAGACTTTTTGCCGGCCTCGGCGTTTGCCGCGGCGCTTATTTCGCCTTTATTGCGTCGAGGATGAAGCGCACATAGGACAGCTGCTTTGAGAGAGGGTCGTAGCGGCCGCCGTTCACCGTCCAGAAATAGAGCTGGCTCCTGTGCATGAAGATGATCATGTCCGAATAGTACCACGCGGGCTCGTCGAGCGCGAATATGCCCTGCCGGACGCCGTCCTCAAGGGCGGAGATGATGAGCGCGGCCGTGGCGGAGAAGAGGACCTGACCGCTGTAGTCGCCGCGCGCTATGGACGGGCTGTGGTTGGCCTCGTACACGGCGGCCATCCTGAGAAAGTTCACGCCCTTGCCCATGGACAGCGTCATCAGGCGCTCGGCAGCGCGAAAAATACGCTCCACAGGGTCCTCGGGGTAGTCGCAGGCCTCCATCTCCTCGTTCAGATACTGGTACACATAGCCTGTCACGGCCTCCTTGCTCTCGAAGAAGTTGTAAAACGAGCCCACGGAGATACCGGCTCCCTGACAGATATCCTTCACCGTGACGTCCTCGCTCTCGATGCTTAGGCTGCAAAAGACCTCGTATACCTTCTTGCGTATATCCAGACTTTTCTGCTGTCGCGGACTGAGCTTTTTCATGCGTCAGACACCTTTCGGGCCGGGCGCCAGCCCGAGCCTGTATTTATTGTCAGCATTATACAATACAGGCCGCAAAAAAACAACAGGCTTTGAGACCGCGGACAAGGCCGGAGCGACTTTGTCAATGACCAAAAAACCGCCCGTCATAGACGGGCGGCTTTTTTGGTGTTGATTTTTACTTTACCTCGACGGTAGCGCCGACGGCCTCGAGCTGCGCCTTGAGAGCGGCAGCGTCGTCCTTGGAGATGCCTTCCTTGATCTTGGCGGGCACGCCCTCGACCAGCGCCTTCGCCTCGGCAAGGCCGAGACCGGTGATGGTGCGGACTTCCTTGATGACCTTGATCTTCTCAGCGCCGAAGGCGGTCATAACGACGTCGAACTCGGTCTTCTCCTCGACGGGAGCGGCAGCGGCGGCGGCAGCGGGGGCTGCGGCGGCGGCGGCGGAGACGCCGAAGGTCTCCTCAAGAGCGTGGACGAGCTCGGACAGCTCAAGAACGGAAAGAGCCTTGATCTCTTCGATCATGGCGGTGACTTTTTCACTCATTTTAATTTTCCTCCAAAAAAATCTTTGTTGCGCCGATTATTCGGCGGCTTCGGCGGCGGCAGGCTCGGCCGAGCCTCCCTGCTGCTCAAGGATCTGGCCCAGACATACGGCCAGGCTGGTGATGGGAGCGAGCATGGTGCCCAGAACCTTCGAGTAGAGAGCGCTCTTGGAGGGCAGCGTGGCCATCTCGGCGATCTCGGCCTCGGTCAGGATCTGACCGTCCATAAAGGCGGCCTTGACGTTGAAGCGGTTGCCCAGTTTCTTGCTGTAGTCGCTGATGATACGGAAGGGCGCGATGGGGTCTCCGTCGGCGGTGGCCATGGACGTTGTGCCGTTGAGCACGTGGTCGAGGCCGCCCATTCCCAGCTTGTCCAGAGCCTTTCTGGTCAGGGTGTTCTTGACGACGGTGTACTCGATCTCGTTTTTGCGCAGCTCGGTGCGCAGGGCGGTGTCCTCGGAGACAGTGATGCCCTTGTAATCTACGAGGATGCCGGCGCCAGCGCCGCTGATGCGCTGTGCGAGCGCGTCCACTATCGCCTGTTTTTCGCTAAGAACCTTTGCGTTTGGCATGTGTGTATTTCACCTCCACACTAATGATCACGCTCAAAAAGAAAACCCCTGCGGCAAAAGACGCAGGAGCACAAAAACAATCGAAATAAATTGTTGATGTCCTCGGCAGGATTTACGGCGGATGCCACCTGCTGTCTTCGGAGCGCCATAACAATATAACCTATCCAAAAGCCTTTGTCAAGTCCTTTTATCCCGATATATCGGCTTTTTTGCGTATCCTCCGGCGAGGTATCAAATTTCCCGGCGCGGGAAATAATAACCACACTCTCGGGAAACGCGGCCGCGCGGCCGCGCGCCTCCGGCGAGTAGATCGGAGAGATACGATGCAGGGAAAAGTTGAGATTTGCGGAGTAAACACAGCCAGTCTTCCCGTGCTGAAGAGCGCCGAGACCCGGCGGCTCCTTGAACAGGTCAGAGCGGGCGACAAGACCGCGCGCGAGAAGCTCATATCGGGCAATCTGCGGCTGGTGCTGTCCGTGGTGCAGAAATTCGCCGGGCGCGGGGAGAGCATGGACGATCTGTTCCAGGTGGGGGTGATAGGCCTCATCAAGGCGGTGGACTGCTTCGACCTGGGTCAGAACGTGCAGTTTTCGACCTACGGCGTGCCGATGATCGCGGGCGAGCTGCGCCGCTTCCTGCGCGACCACAGCGCGGTGCGCGTATCGCGCTCCATGAGGGACACGGCCTATAAGGTGTTGCAGGCCAAGGAGCGGCTCACCGCCGAGCAGGGGCGCGAGCCGGATATAGAGGCCATCGCGAAGGCGCTGGATATAAAGCGGCAGGACGTGGTGTTCGCGCTCGAGGCCATCTGCGACCCGGTCTCGCTCTACGAGCCGGTCTACAGCGACGGGATATAGAGCGCCTGCGTCATGGACCAGATAGGCGACACGAAGAACACCGACGAGAACTGGCTGGAGCAGATAGCGCTGGAGGAGGCCATGCGCCGCCTGACCGGGCGGGAAAAACGCATCCTCGCGCTGCGCTTTTACGACGGTCGCACACAGATGGAGGTGGCCAGGGAGGTCGGCATATCGCAGGCTCAGGTCTCCCGCCTTGAAAAAAACGCCATACGTCAGATAAAAAGGGATATAACGGCATAAAAACCCCGCCGCCGCCCCTCCACCGTTCCGAAGCCGAAGAAGCCTTTTCACGGGCGCGCCGCAAACGCGGCGCGCTCGGGAAAAGGCCTTTGCTTCGCCCGGGATGACAAGGGGGCTGCGGCGGGCTGTTTTCGGCCTTCTGCGGCTATGCCGCGGCCGGTTTTTTCTTCGCGCCGAAATACTGCCAGGCGACGACGGCCGCCATAAGCACGATGCCTATGATATCGGTCAGCAGGGCGGGATCCATCATCAGCAGACCCGCGACGCAGACGATTATCCGCACGGGCCAGCTGATCTTCCTGAACAGGAAGCCGTTCATGGCCGCCGCGACGCCGAAAATGCCGAAGAGCGAGGTGACGACTATCTGCACGACGGTCAGGGCGGTAGTGTCGATAAAGAGCATCGCGGGGTTGAGGCAGAAGATATACGGCACGATGAACGCGCCGATGGCGAGCTTCGTGGCGTTGATGCCGGTCTTCATGGGGTTGGATTTGGCGATGGCGGAGCCGGCGTAGGCCGCGAGAGCGACCGGCGGCGTGATGTCCGCGACGATGCCGAAGTAGAACACGAAGAAGTGCGCGGCGATCTTCGGCACGCCGATGGTTATCAAAATCGGCGCGCAGGTGGAGGCCATGATGCAGTAGTTCGCGGTGGTGGGCACGCCCATGCCGAGGATGATGCAGCAGATCATCGTCAGGAACAGCGCGACCAGGATGGGATCGACGACAGAGACCTGGCTGCTGATGGAGACGACGCCGCTGATGAGCTTGGAGGCGAGGCCGGTGGCCGTGATGCAGCCGGCGATGATGCCCGCCATGGAGCAGGCCACGGCGACGGTTATCGTCCCCTTGCCGCCCGCCTCGAGCGCCTCGAAGATCTTGGTCAGGCTTATGCGGTCCTCCTTGTCGAAGAGACTGACGACTATCGCCGCAAGAATGGCGATGGAGGCGGAAAACTGCATCGTGCGCGTGCCGGTGGTGACAAGCGCCACAAGTATCACGAGCGGCAGCAGCAGGTAGACCCTGCCCATGAGCTTGCCCGCCTTGGGCAGCTCGTCCCTCGGTATGCCGCGCAGGCCGAGCTTTTTGGCCTCGAGATGGACGGCGATGAAGATGCCCGTAAAGTACAGCACCGCGGGCAGGATGGCACGGACGGCCACCTCCGCGTAGGTGACGTTCATATATTCCGCCATGAGGAAGGCGGCAGCGCCCATGATGGGGGGCATTATCTGCCCGCCGGTGGAGGCCGCGGCTTCGACCGCGCCCGCGAATTCCGGCTTGTAGCCGGTCTTCTTCATCATCGGGATGGTGACGGAGCCCGTGGTGACGGTGTTGCCCACGGAGGAGCCGGAGACCATGCCGCACAGGGCGGAGGAAATGACGGCGACCTTCGCCGGCCCGCCGGAAAAGCCGCCGACAAGGGAGTTGGCGAGGGCGATAAAGAAGGAGGCTATCCCGGTGCGCTCAAGAAAGGCGCCGAAAATTATAAACACGACTATGTATTTCGCGCAGACTTGTATCGGCGTGGAGAGCACGCCGCTCGTGGTGAAAAACAGAGTGTAGAGTATGCGCTCCGTGCCGATGCCGGTGGAGAAGGTATAGATGAGCAGCGCGCCCGCGACACAGAGGATGGGGATGCCCACGCAGCGGCGGCAGAGCTCCATCAGGCAGAGTATGCCGACGATGCCTATGCCGGTGTACAGCGGGTTCATTTTGGAGGCGCTGGTGAGGATCTTTACCAGCGTGTCGTAGCTGAAGCAGTAGTAGAGAAAGGCCGCCGCGCCAAGAGCCATGAGGACAAAATCGTACCAGGGGATGTAATTGACCCTGACATGGTGCTTGCTGGCGGGATAGGTGAGATAGCCCATGACGATGATGAGGGCGAGAAACACGGTCAGCCTTTTTTCCAGCGCCGAGACGCTGAACAGTGTGGACCATATGCAGTAGAGAGAGAAGGCGACCATTATTGCGCGCACGACGACGGCGGTCTTCCCCTCCCAGATGCGGGTGTTGGATTCGCGGTCGTACTTGCGCATTATCTCCTCGACGTCCTTGGCGGTGCCGACGTCTGCGGAGTCGTCAATCACGGTATGTTCCTGGCTTTTTTCGTTCGGCATATTTTCCGCTCCTTTGCCGTCTTGAATTTAAAAAAGCCGCGGCACCGGGACGGCGCCGTGGCCTCAGCCCATCGGGAAAGTCGTCGCCGACCTTACCGACAGGCTGAAATCGCGGTGTTTATTTTACGGGGACGGTAAGACCCTTCTCGGAGAAGTACTTGGCCGCGCCGGGATGATAGGGCACGTCGGTGATGGAGGAGGCAAAGGCGAGGTCGAGCTCGGCCGCCTTGCCGTGCTGGATATCGGCGGCGTTTTCAAAGATGGTGGAGACGAAGGTGTAGATGGCGTCCTCGGAGACGTCGTCGCGGGCGAGGATAACGGCGCCGACGGCGACGGTGGTGGCGTCCTCAGGCAGACCGTAGGTGTCGGCCGGGATGGTGTAGGCGCTGTAGTAGGGGGACTTCTCGATGAGCTGCTGGACATGCGTCTCGTCGATGCTGACAAGGTACACCTGGCCGCCGGTGGAGAGGTCTGTGATGGCGGTGGTGGGAGCGCCCGCGACGATGAAGGCCGCGTCGATCTTGCCGTCCTTCAGGCTCTCGGCGCTGTCGCCGAAGTTCTGATAGACGGGGGAGATGTCGCTCTCGGTCAGCCCGTAGACGCCGAGCACGTCGATGGCGTTGAAGTAGACGCCGGAGCCGGAGACGCCGATGGACACGGTCTTGCCCTTGAGGTCGTCAACGGTCTTGATATCGGGATTCATGGTGACGATCTGCACCTGCTCCATGTAGAGCGCGGCGACGACGGAAAAGCTGGTCACAGCGCCGGTCTTCTCAAAGAGATTGGTGCCGGTGTAGGCGTAGCTCATGACGTCGGACTGGCAGAAGCCGAGCTGGACGGCGCCTGAGTCGAGATCCTCGACGTTGGCCTGGGAGCCGTTGCCGACGACGGCGGTGACGGTCAGGTCGGTCTTGGAAGAGACGAACTGAGCGAGAACGCTGCCGTAGCCATAGTAGGTGCCGGTGTCGCTGCCAGTGGTCAGGGTCAGGGCTTCGGCCTTGGCGGCTGTACCGCTGCCGGAGCCGCAGGCGCACAGAGCGAAGACCAGACAGAGGGCGCAGATAATGGCGATAAGCTTTTTCATGATGTTTCCTCCCGGTGTTGGATATTTGTTTTCGTGAAAGTATAGCGCTTACATAATACAACGAAAAAAAAGACTTTGCAATAGTAAATCGGCAGATTGCCGAAAGGATACACGATTCGACGCTGTTATTGCGGAAATTTGGGCAAAATGCACGGCTTTTCCCGACAATGCGCGGGCTTTTCGTGCGCGCCCCGCAAAGCGGCCGCCGGACGGGAGCGCGCGCCGCGCGCCGGGGAGAGAAAAAGGACTTGCCAAAGCCGGAAAAATATCGGATAATCAGAGCGTAAAATAAACGGAGGAAAAGCGAGTGCGCTATAAGCTGATTGCGTTCGATCTGGACGGGACCTTTCTGGACGACGGGAAGAATATCCCGGAGAAAAACCTTGCGGCGCTCGCCGCGGCGGCGGAGCGCGGGGTGCAGCTCGTCCCGGCCACCGGCCGCATCATGGCGGGCATCCCCGAACAGATAAGGGCGCTGCCCTTCATACGCTACTATATAACGATAAACGGCGCTTATGTCTGCGATACCCTGCGCGACAGGGCGCTCTACCGGGGCGAGATCCCGCTGGAGCGGGCGCTGGAGATGCTGCGGTATATGGAGACCCTGCCCGTGCTGTACGACTGCTATCAGGACAACATGGGCTGGATGAGCGGCTGTATGCTCGATCGCGCGCCGGAGTATTTCCGGGCGGAGCCGGGGATGCTGGAGCTGGTGCGCCGCCTGCGCGTCCGGGTGGACAGCCTTCCGGAGTACCTGCGGGCGAAGGGCGAGCCGGTGCAGAAGCTGCAAATGTATTTCAGGCGCGACGATATGGACGAGCGCGCGCGCCAGCTCAGGCTGCTGCCGGCGCTGTTCCCGGAGCTCGCGGCCACCACCTCGGTCAGCAACAATATCGAGATAAACAGCGTGACCGCCGGCAAGGACAGGGGTCTCGCCGCGCTGTGCGGGGAGCTCGGGATAGACCTTCGCGACACCGCCGCCTTCGGCGACGGGAGCAACGACCTGAAGATGATATCGGCGGCGGGTCTCGGCGTGGCCATGGCCAACGGGGACGAGCGGCTCAAGGCCGCGGCGGGGCTTATCGCCCCGGACAACAACGCCGCGGGAGTTGGGGAGACCATAATGAGGCTGCTGGAGCAATAGGAGCGGCCGGGGAGAGGGACGGGCAATGGAAAAAACAACTGCGATACAGATACTGCTTTGCCTGGCGCTGGGATATCTGCTCGGCTGCGTCAGCCCCTCGTATATTTTCGGCCGGGTGCGGGGCTACGACGTGCGCAGCAGCGGCTCGAAAAACGCGGGCGCGTCCAACACTGTCCTGATGGCCGGGAAGTTCGCGGGTCTGGCGGTGGCGCTGCTGGATATGGCCAAGGCCGCCGCGGCCTGGCTGCTGTGCGCGGCGCTCTGCCCGGAGCTGGATATCGCGCCCGCGCTCGGCGGCGCGGCCTGCGTCATCGGGCACATGTACCCGGTGTTTCTGCGCTTTCACGGCGGGAAGGGGCTCGCCTGCCTCGGCGGAGTCATACTCGCCTATGACCCGAAGACCTTTCTGCTGATGCTGCTCGTCGCCCTGCTGATAGGGCTCGCCTCCAATTACGTCTGTATCGTCACGGTCTCGATGTCGCTCATCTTTCCGGCGTATTACGGCTATGTGACGGCGCTGTGGCTCGGCGCGGCGATCCTCGCCGTACCGGCCGCGCCGATATTTATAAAGCATATCGAGAATTTTCGACGCATCAAAACAGGGCAGGAGCTGCGCCTGAGCTTTCTGTGGAACAAGAACAGGGAGCTGCGCCGCATCGGCTACGAGGAGTGAAAGACCGCTCTGCCGCGGCCGAGCCTCGCAAAGCCCGCTGCCGTTATGAAAACCCCCTCTGTCCCCGAGGCCGAAAGGCCGGGGGGACAGAGGGGGTGTTCATAACGGCGCGCTTTTTACAGGCTGGCGAGATATTCGCAGGCGGCGAGCGCGGCGGCCGCGCCGTCGGAGACGGCTGTGGCGAGCTGGCGCACCTTCTTTGAGCGGCAGTCCCCGGCGACGAAGAGGCCGGGCGTGCGCGTGGCGCAGTCCTCGCCGGAGAGGGCGTAGCCCGCGAGATCGAGCTCCATGAGGAAGGAGAAGGCGGCGTTGTCCGGCTTATGGCCGACCGCCACGAACAGACCCTTGACGTACAGACTCCGCTCCTGCCCGCTTTGCTCGACGGTGACGCCCTCAAGCCCGTCCTCGCCGAAGAGGGAGCTCACGCGCGCGTTGAGCACGAACTCGACGTTGCCGCGCGCGCGCAGCGCCTCGACGAGCTTCGCCTCGCCCCGGAAGCTGTCGCGCCGGTGGATGAGATATACGCGGCTGCACTTCTCGCTGAGCAGCAGCGCGTCCTGCAGGGCGCTGTTGCCGCCGCCGTTGACGGCCACGGGCAGGCCCTTGTAAAACGCGCCGTCGCACACGGCGCAAAAGCATACGCCGTTGCCGATGAATTCCTCCTCGCGCGGCAGCCCGAGCATTCTGGGCTTCGCGCCGGTGGCGATTATGACGGC
Source organism: Oscillospiraceae bacterium (assembly GCA_034933465.1). Taxonomy (GTDB): domain Bacteria; phylum Bacillota; class Clostridia; order Oscillospirales; family Oscillospiraceae; genus Limivicinus. The sequence goes on from JAYFNM010000023.1 coordinate 23,318, forward strand.
TCCCGCCTGATATTTCGCGCCCGACTCGACCGCGACGCTCATGCGGCCGGCCTCGCTTCGTATCGCGACGACCTCCTCGAGCTCGGCCTCCGCGCCCTGCTCCATGGCCTGCTCAAGGAGCCTGTCGCCGAGCTCGACGCCGCCGATGGAGATGAAGCCGGGGTAGTTCTCCACTCGCGGGGACCAGCTTATCTGCCCGCCGAAGGCGTTTTTCTCTATGACGAGCGCGCTTTTCCCGGCGCGCCGCGCATAGACGGCGGCGGTCAGACCCGCGGGGCCGCCGCCGATGATGATGATATCGTACATATCGCGCATCCTCTCCGAAAAAAAGAATAAAGGAATACCCCTGTGTCCTTCCGCTGTCCGGAATTACACAGGGGTAATTCCCCGGTCTGTGCCTATCTGTTGCTCAGAAACTGCTTTATCGCGCCGGCGCCGGCATATTTCTCATAGCCGCCGTCGGTCGGGACGATGAGCGTCGGCGCCTGCTTCACGCCGTATTTGAGCGCCGTCTCGGCGTTCTCCTCGGCGAAGACCTTGTCGTATTCAAAGCCCGCCTTGTCCAGATACGAGCAGGCTATGCGGCAGTTGGGGCAGGTGGGAGTGGCGAAGAGGATGGCCTTTCCCGCGCTCCCGGCGGGCGCGGCGTCGGCGACCCTGGAGACGGCGTCCTCGCCGTGCGCCACCGGCTCGAGCGGGCCGTTGTGGCTGAGCATGGAGTGGTCGAGCTTGTACTCGCGGCGCTCCTTGTATTCCTGGGTCTTGCCGGCGTTCCAGTTCTGCACGGGGCGGTAGTAGCCGGTAATGCGGCTGTACACCTCGGCGCTCTCGCCGCAGTGCGGGCAGGTGAACTGCTCGCCGGTGAGGTAGCCGTGCGTCTTGCAGACGGAATAGGTCGGGGAGATGGTGTAGTAGGGCAGCTTGTAGTTCTCGGCGATCTTGCGCACCAGGTTCGCCGCCGCGTCCCAGCCCGGCAGCTTCTCGCCGAGGAAGGCGTGGAACACCGTGCCGGAGGTGTAGCGCGTTTGCAGATCGTCCTGGATGTCGAGCGCCTCGAACACGTCCTCCGTGTAGCCCACGGGGAGGTGGGAGCTGTTGGTGTAATAGGGGGTGCCGCCGGGCTCGGCCGCGGTGATGATGTCGGGGAAGCTCTCCACGTCGTGCTTTGCGAGGCGGTAGGAGGTGGACTCGGCCGGGGTGGCCTCAAGGTTATACAGGTCGCCGTACTGCTCCTGATAATCGCTCAGCCGCTCGCGCATGTGGTCGAGCACCTGCTTGGTGAACTCCTGGCACTCGGGCGCGGTCATGTCGGCGCGGATCCACTTGGCGTTGAGACCGGCCTCGTTCATGCCGATAAGGCCGATGGTGGAGAAGTGGTTCTTGAAGGTGCCGAGATAATACTTGGTGTAGGGGTAGAGCCCCGCGTCGAGCAGCTTAGTGATGACGTCGCGCTTGACCTTGAGGGAGCGGGCGGCGATGTCCATTGTCTTGTCGAGCCGCGCGTAGAAGTCCGCCTCGTCCTTCGCGAGATACGCGATGCGCGGCATGTTTATCGTCACGACGCCGATGGAGCCGGTGCTCTCGCCGGAGCCGAAGAAGCCGCCGGATTTCTTTCTCAGCTCGCGCAGGTCGAGCCTCAGCCGGCAGCACATCGAGCGCACGTCCGAGGGCTCCATGTCGGAGTTGATGTAGTTGGAGAAGTAGGGGGTGCCGTATTTCGCGGTCATCTCAAAGAGCAGCCTGTTGTTCTCGGTGGGCGACCAGTCGAAGTCGCGGGTGATGGAATAGGTCGGGATGGGGTACTGGAAGCCGCGGCCGTTGGCGTCGCCCTCGATCATGATGTCGATAAAGGCCTTGTTCACAACGTCCATCTCGGCCTTGCAGTCGCCGTAGGTGAAGTCCATCTCCCTCCCGCCGACGATGGCGGGCTGATCCTTCAGATCCGCCGGGACGGTCCAGTCGAGCGTGATGTTGGAGAAGGGAGCCTGCGTGCCCCAGCGCGACGGGGTGTTCACGCCGAAGATGAAGGACTGCACACACTGCTTGACTTCCTTATAGCTGAGATGATCCACCTTCACGAAGGGGGCGAGGTAGGTGTCAAACGAGGAGAAGGCCTGCGCGCCCGCCCATTCGTTCTGCATAATGCCGAGGAAGTTCACCATCTGGTTGCAGAGGGTGGACAGGTGGCTCGCCGGGGAGGAGTTTATCTTGCCGGGGATGCCGAGACCCTGCTTGATGAGCTGGCGCAGGCTCCAGCCGGCGCAGTAGCCGGTGAGCATGCTCAGATCGTGCAGGTGCAAGTCGCAGTTGCGGTGCGCGTCGGCTATCTCCTGGTCGTACACCTCGCTGAGCCAGTAGTTGGCGGTGATGGCGCCGGAGTTTGAAAGGATGAGGCCGCCGACGGAATATGTGACGGTGGAATTCTCCTTGACGCGCCAGTCGGAGACGTTGAGGTACTTGTTCACGGTGTCCTTGTAGTCCAGATAGGTGGACTTCATGTTGCGGACCTTCTCTCTCTGCTTGCGGTAGAGGATGTAGGACTTGGCCACGCCCTCATATCCGCCGCGCGAGAGCACCGCCTCCACGCTGTCCTGCACGTCCTCCACGGCCACAAGGCCGTTCTTTATCTTGGGCAGAAAGTCCGCCGAGACCTTCAGCGCGAGAAAGTCTATGACGCTGTCGTTATATTCCGTCTTTGTCGCGTCGAAGGCCTTCCTGATGGCTCCCGCGATCTTGTTGATGTCGAAGCCGACGATCTTTCCGTCCCTCTTGATTACCTGATACATGTCTTTATCCTCCGTTTTTCTGTATCCTATACGCCTCTCAGCTGCACGGCGGGCACATATTGTCCGGCCGCCGCGGCGAGCGCGTGCATTTCCTCCGCGTTGAAGGCGCTCAGCCCGTCTATGGCTATCACGTCTCCCGAATCCCTGAACTGCTGCAGATAGTATTCCCGCGCGCCCTGTATCCATCTGGCGGCGTCCGCTATGCTCTCCGGCGTGTGCAGCCCCTTGACCGCCGTCGTGCGAAATTCATACTCCACCGCCCCGCTCATAAGGAAGTCTCTGGAGCGCTCAATGGCCGCCATATCGGGCTTTTCAAGCCCTATGGTCCTGCCGTAGAGGGCGGGGGAATTTTTTATATCCATGGCCACCCTGTCCACGAGCCCGGCCTTTACAATTTCAATAAGCCGGTCGGGAAAGGAGCCGTTGGTGTCGAGCTTTACGCTGTAGCCGAGCGCGCGCAGCTTCTCAAGAAAGGCGCCGATGTCGGCGTGGAGCAGCGGCTCGCCGCCCGTGACGGCCACGCCGTCCAGCACGCCCTGCCGCTTCTTGAGGAAAGACAGGACCTGCTCCTCGCTGCTGTCGTGTGCCAGCCGCTCGGGCAGGACCAGAGGCGCGTTATGGCAGAAGGGGCAGCGGAAGTTGCAGCCGCCCGTGAACACCGTGCAGGCCACCCGACCGGGATAGTCGAGCAGCGTAAGTTTTTGTAAGCCTGATATTAGCATTTTTTCTCTCCCCCTGTGGTCGCTGCAAAGGTATAATAAGACCTTATGCGCGGCTTGTCAAGGCCAAAATCACAATATATAGAAAGTTAACCGCCTTGTAACCGAATTGAACACAAAATATAGTGCCGGGGCGAAACCAGCCTCGCCCTGACACCATGCGCTATTCTACCCTATTGCGCCACGGATTTCAAGCCTTAAAATTTTGAATTTCTCATAATACGCGCATATATGACAATGCGTAATAGGCGTGACAAAGATATGGAATAAAGCATTTTCTTGTCTCGCGGAAAAGGCTGTGCTATAATAACTCCGTTTTTCCGGAAAAGAAATGAAATTGCATTTGATACTGTCAAAGGAGCGTGAAAACATGTGCGGAATTGTCGGCTACGCGGGGCATGAGCAGGCCGGACCCATACTGCTCGACGGGCTGGAGAGGCTCGAATACAGAGGCTATGACTCCGCGGGCGTCGCGGTGCTCTCGGAGCGCGCGGGGCTGCAAATGAAGAAATCCAAGGGTCGCCTCAAGGTGCTCGCCGCCCTGACGGACGGCGGGAGGACGCTCGAGGGCGCCGTCGGCATCGGCCACACCCGCTGGGCCACCCACGGCGAGCCGAACGATATAAATTCTCACCCGCATCTGAGCGAGGACAGCCGCATCGCCGTCGTGCACAACGGCATAATAGAAAACTATGTGGAGATAAAGGAATTTCTGATCTCACAGGGAGTGCACTTCCGCTCCGAGACGGACACCGAGGTCGTGGCGCAGCTGCTGGAGTATTATTATAACCGCAGCGGCGACTTTATGGCCTCGGTCTACCGTATGCTCGACCGCATCGAGGGCGCCTACGCGCTCGGCATCATGTGCGCCGACATCCCGGACAGCTTCGTCGCCGCGCGCAAGGACGCGCCGCTGCTGCTCGGCTACGGCGAGGGCTGCAATCTCGTCGCCTCCGACGTGACCGCCGTCATAAAGCACACGCGCGACGTGGCCTATATGGAGGACGGGGAGGTCGCCATAGTCTCGGCGAAGGGCATCCGCGTTTTCAACGCGCTCGGGCAGAGCGTGGAGAAGACGCACAGCCGCGTCGATTGGGACGTCAGCGCCGCCGAGAAGGGCGGCTATGCCCACTTCATGTTCAAGGAGATCATGGAGCAGCCCGAGGCCGTGCGCAAGACCGTCTCGCCCCGGCTGAAGGACGGGCGCATCTGCTTTGAGGAGCTGAAGCTGGACGCGGAGTACATCCGCAAGGTGAAGAAGATCTTCATCGTGGCCTGCGGCTCGTCGTTCCACGTGGGCACGGTCGGCCGCTATAATCTGGAGCGGCTGCTCCGGCGGCCGGTGGAGGTCATGCTCGCCTCCGAGTTTCGCTACGCCGACCCCCTGGTAGACAGGGACACGCTTGTCATCGTCATCAGCCAGTCCGGCGAGACGCTCGACACCATGGCCGCCCTGCGCGAGGCGAAGTCGCTCGGCGCGAGGATACTGTCCATCGTCAACGTCGTGGGCAGCTCCATCGCGCGGGAGTCGGACGACGTGCTCTATACCTGGGCGGGGCCGGAGATAGCCGTCGCCACCACCAAGGCCTACAGCACACAGCTCGTGCTGCTGGATATGCTGGGCGTATATTTCGCGGATATCATCGGCAGCATAAGCGCGCGGGACTACGCCGCCATAGTCGCCGCGCTGCAGGAGCTGCCCGAGAAGATGCAGAGCGTGCTCGAAAACACGGAGGAGATAAAATATCTCGCCTCGCGCTACTTCAACCACGACTCCATCTTCTTCATCGGGCGCAACCTCGACTACGCGCTCGGCCTTGAGGGCAGCCTCAAGCTCAAGGAGATCTCCTATATCCACTGCGAGGCCTACGCCTCCGGCGAGCTCAAGCACGGCACCATCTCCCTCATAGAGGACGGGACGCTGGTCGTCGCGCTGTGTACCTACGCGCCGCTGTTTGAAAAGAGCGTGTCGAACATCGTGGAGGTCAAGGCCCGCGGAGCCGACGTCGTCGCCCTGACGATCGACAGCCGCCGCGCGGAGCTGTCGAAGACGGTGGACAATGTCCTCGCCATCCCCGACACGCAGCTCATCCTCGAGCCGTCCCTCGGCGTCATCCCGCTACAGCTCTTCGCCTACTATGTCGCCCTTCAGCGAGGCTGCGATATCGACAAGCCCAGAAACCTCGCAAAGTCCGTCACCGTGGAATAATCTGTTCCTGTCATCCTGAGCGCGGCGAAGGCTCTTTCCCGAAATGCCGTTTCGGCGTTGCGTCGGGAGAAGGCTTCTCCGGCCGCGCCTCAGAATGACAGTTTTTTTCGCGGCAGACCCTTTTTTTATCTCGCGCCCGGGCGCGCGATATCGACGCCCTCGAGCCTCAGCAGCAGGAGCTTGCGCTCGAGACCTCCGGCATAGCCGGTCAGGCTGCCGTCCGCGCCGACGACCCTGTGGCAGGGGATGATGACGGATATCGGGTTGTGCCCGACCGCGCCGCCCACGGCTCTCGCCGCGCCGCGCCCGCCGCCCGCCGGGTCGAGCCGCGCGGCGAGCTGTCCGTAGGTGACCGTCTCCCCGTAGGGCACGGCGCGCAGCAGCGCCCAGACCCGCTGCCGGAAGGGGCCGCCCTCCGGCGCGAGCGGGAGCGCGGAGACCTCGGGCTTCTCCCCGGCAAAATACCGGTCGAGCCAGTCCTCTGCCTCGGCAAAGAGCGGCAGCGCGTCGTTTCGCACCAGCGCCTCTGCACAGCCGAAGTATTTCTGAGCCTCCATCCACAGTCCGGCGAGCGCCGCGCCGTCCTCGCGGCAGGCGAGCGTGAGCGCGCCGAGCTGCGACTGGTATTCGGTGGAATACAGCATATAATTTTTCCTCCATGGCTGCGTTTTTTTCAAGTGTACCACATAAACGCGAAAAAAGCCTCAAGGTTTTTTGCGCCGTCCGGGACGGAGCTGCTATAATGAAGAGGGAATAAAGTCCGGAATAAGGCATAAAATACGGTGATGATATGAACACGAGCTTTGGTTTTTTCGATCTGTCCGCCGTACCGGCGGACGGCGCGGGCTTCGGCCTGTTCTCGCCCGGCCACGCCGCGTGGCTGGCCGTCTGCGCGGCGGCCGGGGCTGCGCTCTGCGCGGGCTATAGGCGCGCGGATACGGCGGGGCGGAAAAGGCTGCGCCTCGCCGCGGCCTGCGCCGCGCTCGGGATTGAGCTGCTGCGCGCGCTGCTGCTCCTGCTGGCCGGGGAATACGATATAGGCAGGCTCCCGCTGCATCTGTGCGGCCTCGCGGTGTACGCGGTGTTCCTGCACGCGCTGCGCGGCGGGCGGACGGCGGGGCAGTTTCTCTACGCCTTCTGCCTCCCCGGCGCGCTCGCCGCCCTGCTCTTTCCGGACTGGAGCTCTTACCCCGCGCTGCATTTCATGACGGCCTCCGGCTTCATTCTGCACACGCTCATCGCCGCCTGTGTCCTCATGCAGACCCTCGGCGGGGACATCGTCCCCGATATCCGCCGCGCGCCCGCCTGCCTCGGGATAATGCTGCTTATCGCGCTGCCGGTGTATGTCCTCGACGTCCTGACCGGCACGAACTATATGTTTCTCAACTGGCCCTCGCCCGGCTCTCCGCTGGAGTGGTTCGCCTTTCTCGGCCGCCCCGGCTACGTGCTGGGCTATCTGCCCCTGATAGCCGCCGCCTGGCTCGTCATGTATCTCCCGTTCAGGAAAAAAAGCGCGGACTGATCTCTCAGTCCGCGAAAAACAGGGTTTGGGATAAAGATATGAGCCGGATCCTCCATGTGAAGGACCAATTGGATAAGCTGTGTCTATAAGATAAGCCCCGCGCGGCGATTTGTAAAGAGCGAAGAAAGCCGAAAAAGCACCAGTTTTTGGGAATGTATATTTTTCTTTTTCCGGGCAAGAATAAAAGGGAAACCATGGACCGCCCGGGGAGAAAAGCAGCGCGGAGAGAGCCGCGCCCGGGGGCCTTTATGAAAGGAGATCAGACCGTGATCATCGATCGTATCGCTCTGGCGCTGGCTATAATCGGGGGCATAAACTGGGGCAGCGTGGGGCTGTTCCGCTTCGACATCGTCGCGTGGCTCTTCGGCGGGCAGACCGCCACCGTCAGCCGCGTCGTATACACGCTGGTGGGGCTTGCGGCGCTCTGGTGCATTTCCCTGCTGTTCCGCAGCGACGCCGTCACCGACGACGGAGTATAAAATACCTGAAAAAAAGGAGGCTGAAAGCCTCCTTTTTTTACCGCAAACGGCTGCTTCGCCTTCTATTGCAGCTTCAGGTGCTTTGAGAGATTGCGCACGAGCAGCAGGGCGAGGGCGAGCTTTATCAGGTCCGGCACGATGAAGGGCAGCACGCACCAGGCGAGCGCCGCGGCGAGGCCTATGGGGCCGGTGTTCATGGAATAGACGGCCATGAACCAGGCCGTGCCGAAGGCGTAGCACAGGAGCAGGCCGAGCAGCAGCAGCGCCGCCGTGCCCTTGAGAGCGCCGCCTGCCCGGCGCTCGCCGAGCCAGTATACGAGCGCCATGAACAGGAAACCGAGGATATACCCGCCGGTGGGGCCGAGCAGGATGCCGACGCCGCCGGTGAAGCCGGCGAACACGGGCAGCCCCGCCGCGCCGAGCAGGATATAGACGAGCACGGCCGCGCTGCCGCGCCTGCCGCCCAGCAGACCCAGCGCGCAGAAGACGCCGAAGGTCTGCATCGTGAAGGGCACCGCCGAGGGCACGGACACCCACGAGCACACCGAGATGAGCACCGCCATGAGCGCGATATAGGCCATGTCGACCGTTGCGAACCTTTGCTTTTCCCGTTCCATCGAATAAAACCGCTCCTTATCTCTCTGTCAAAGCGCCGCCAGGAAGCAGTCCCGGCTGGCGACCTCGGAGAACAGTATGCCGCCGCCCTCGCCGAGGTCGAAGACCTTTATCACGCCCTCAAGGCGCTCGTCGCCGGTCAGCTCGCGGTAGCGGTCGCCATAGCGGTCGAACAGCGCCTCGTTGAAAAGGCAGCCCTCCTCGCCCTGATACACGGCGGTGTAGAAGATATCGCTCTCCACGAGGTCCTGAAAAAAGTGGCTGCCGTAGGACAGCTCGGGGCGCAGCCCGTGGGACTTGTAGGCGAGCTCGCACATGCAGGAATACTTGTTTATCTCCGCAAAGCTCACCGGCACGCCGAGGCTCGGCGTGGTGGTGCCCCAGCGGCCGGGGCCTATGAGCACGGCGTTTTTGCCCTTTAAAAGGCTGTTGAGGTCTCCGACGCGGCGGGCGACGGAGTATTTCCGGTTATCCGGCAGGGCGAGATACGGCTCCACCTTGACGAAGACGACATAGCGCACGGGCAGACAGGCGTTGCCGCCCATGAAGTTGCCCTTTATCCGGAAGAAGAAGTCCCGCACCTTCGGCATCACCCCGGCCTGACCCAGCCCGTGCGTCTGCAGCGGGCGGCATTGCAGCAGGTTCACGCGGTAGTCCCCCCGCGCGGAGAAGCTGCAGGCGTATTCAACGTCCACCGGGTAGTCGTACTTCTCGGCAAGAATAGCCATTATCTTCGTCATGGCGGCGGTAAAGTCCGTGCGGCGCAGCAGCTTTGAGAAGCTGAGGATATCCGGCACAGGCTCATCTGTGATGCCGAGCTCCCGGAAGCGCTCGGCGGCGGCCGCGTCCGGCTCCATAAACAGCGCGGGGTCGGCCTTCAAAAGGCGCTTGTCCACCTGCTCCGTCCGCACGGTCTCGAAGCGGTTGAGCCTGAGATTGATGAGGTCCACATGGTGCTGGGAGAAGCGGTACTCGTCCCCGTGCTCCACGAGGGGCGGGGCGAGCGGGTCGTCGAGGCTGATAAAGCGGGCGTAATCGTCCGCCTCGCGGTCCACGGCGCGCGTGCCGAGGCCGAAGACCATGCGCAGCATACCCCTGTTCTCCGCCCCGGCGTTCGCCCCCGCGACATAGAGGTTTTTGGAATGCCCGACGCCCGCGATGTGCGGGAAGTAATAGTCGCCGTGGCAGTCGCCGCTGACACGCATCACGAGCAGCGCCATCTGCTCGTCCCGGTCGAGCAGATGACGGTCGGCGCGGTATTTTATCGCCTCCGCGCTGACGGTGCTGGCGTAGACGGTCTTTACGGCGGCCTCGAACACCCTGTAGCGCTCCTCGAGCGAGCCCTGATTCGGGCAGAACACGCTGTCGTACTTCCCGGCGAAGGCGTTGCCGAAGCCGTCCTCCAAGAGCGAGCTGGAGCGCACGATTATCGGCGACTGGCCGAAATATTCGAGCATCGACAGGAACTGCTCCTTTATCGTGGGCATGAAATTCCCGCCGAGCAGCGTCTTCCTCAGCGCGGGCACGAGGCGGAGGTAGTCCTCCGGCTCTATCATCTTCGTGCGCAGGTCCCATATGCCGCTCTGCACGGCGTAGGTATAGAACACGTCCGCGCCGATAAAGTACGAGTCGTGCGGCTCGACGCGCCGGACATAGAACTCCGGGTCGGTGTTGCGGATGATATTTCGCGCGAGCAGCATGCCGACGGCCTTGCCGCCGATGCAGCCCGTGCCTATCTCGCGCTGCTTGATATCCATCAGGTCGCGCACGGAGAAGTATCTCCGGCAGAGCGCGAGGCGCGTCGGCTCGCTGCCGAGCAGGCAGCGCAGGATGTTCTCCTTGAGCGCGACGCCGTCCGCGTCGGTCGGCTCGCCCCGCCCGCGCTCCACCGAGTCGAACATGCTGTCCCAGCAGTCGCGGCGCTCGCCGGTCTGGGTGAAGATGTCGAAGATGGCATAGGAGTCGGAGCTGGAGGTGATGACGCTGCTCGTGCCGCCGGAGAGCTTCAGCGGGAAGAACATGGTGTCGGTGCTGCGCCCGGCGGCCTTGAGCGGGTGGATATATATGTTGCCGCCGAGCGAGCGGATGTTTATGAGCACGGGCGTGGCGTGGCGGATGCGCGAGATGGTCTCGTAGGTGTGCCGCTCGTAGCGCAGCGCCGTGTACGCGATGCAGCCGCGCGCCTGTGAAAAGGCACCGGTGAGGCAGAAGAAGTTACATATCATCTGGTCTGAGAACCAGTATTTCTGAAGCTCCGACAGACAGTCGGTGATGAAAAAGCTGCCCGGCGGCTCCGCGCTGATTATCCGGTTGACATGAAAGGCGAAGGTCTCAAAGCCGACGGAGGGGTCGAGCGCGTATTTCTTCACGTTGGCGCCCATGTTCCGGAGCGCCTCGACGTCGATGAGCTCCTCATGGTCGCCGAAGCGGAGGTATGCCACCCGCTGCCCGGTGCGGGCGATGCTGGTTACGAACTGCGTGGCCGCGAAGACATAGTCCCCGATGCACTCCACCTGCCATGTGACGGTGTCGCCGCTGCGCAGATAATCAAGGCTCGCGTCGAGCCCGCCTATGCCGGTACTGACGCGTATCCCGTCGTCCATCGTACCACCTCCCGAAATGATACTCTATTATAAAATAGCCGCGCCCCGCGTGGCAACAGCCAAAATATAATGAAACCATGCCGGAAGCTTATGTCCCGGCATGGAAAAGTTCGGTATGCGGCGCAAGAGCGTCATTTGAGCAGCAGGTAAAGAAACGCGGCGGCCTGCGCGAGAGCTGTCAGAGGAAAGCCGACGACGAACTTCACATGCCTCGTCTTGTGGTGAAACACGTACATCCCGAGCCAGCCGCCGATGCCGCCGCCGAGCAGCGCGAGCAGGAACAGCCGCGCCTCCGGGACGCGGCGCGCGCCGGTCTTTGCGCGGCGCTTGTCGGCGGCCATCACGATAAACAGCGCGAGGCTCATAAAAGCCAGCCACAGCCCGAGGATATACGCACCCTTGTCAGGAAACCCTGCCACGCTCAGCCCTTCTTCCCGTGCCCGCCGCGCTCGCTCTTGCGGGGCTTGGGCTTGGCCCAGCCGGGCTTGCGCGCGCTCTTCGCCGTCCGGACGGGCGCGCTCGCGCTCTCGGGCTCGTTCTTCGGCCGCGGCTTTGCCTTCGCGCCCTCGCCCCGCCCCGGCGCGCGCTCCGGGCGGACAAGGCAGTCCGGCCCGTAGCCGATGAGGTCGGTGCGCCCGGCCTCTCTCAGCGCCTGAGTGACGAGCGCGCGCTTGTCGGGGCGCTTCCATTGCAGCAGCGCCCGCTGCATGGCCTTCTCGCGGAAGGATTTGGCCACATAGACCTTCTTCATGGTGACGGGGTCAATGCCGGTATAGTACATGCAGGTGGAGATGGTGCCGGGGGTCGGATAGAAGTCCTGCACCTGCTCGGGCTGCCGCCCGGTCTTATTGAGATATTCGGCCAGCGCCACGGCATCCGCCAGGGTGCTGCCGGGGTGGGAGGACATGAGATAGGGGACAATGTACTGCTCCTTGGAATACTTGTCGTTGAGGCGCTTGTACCTGTCCATGAACTGCTCGTACACGCCGATATGGGGCTTGCCCATGTAGTCGAGCACGGAATCGATGCAGTGCTCCGGCGCGACCTTGAGCTGGCCGGAGATATGGTACTTGACGAGCTCGGAGAAGAACTCGCTGTTTCTGTCCTCAAGCATGTAGTCGTAGCGGATGCCGCTGCGCACGAACACCTTTTTGACGCCCGGTATCGCGCGGAGCTTTCTCAGCAGCGCGAGATAATCCGAATGGTCGGCGTCGAGGTTCGGGCAGGGCGTCGGCGCGAGGCAGCGCTTGTCCGGGCACATGCCGTATTTGAGCTGCTTCTGGCAGGAGGGGTGGCGGAAGTTCGCGGAGGGGCCGCCCACGTCGTTGATATAGCCCTTGAAATCCGGAAAAGCGGTCAGCGCCGTCGCCTCTCTGACGACGCTCTCCTGACTGCGGCAGGTCACCATGCGCCCCTGATGGAACGCGAGCGAGCAGAAGTTGCAGCCGCCGAAGCAGCCCCGGTTGTGGATGATGGAGAACTTGACCTCCTCTATGGCGGGCACGCCGCCCAGCGCCTCGTACATCGGGTGGTACTGCCGGGTGTACGGCAGCTCCGCCACGCGGTCGAGCTCCTTCGTGCTCAGCGGCATCGCCGGGGGATTGACGATGAGAAAGCGCTTCTCGTGCGCCTGTATCAGCGCCCGGCCGCGGATGGGGTCATGCTCCTCGTATTCGACGCGCGTCGCGTCGGCATAGTCGGTCATGCTGCGGCTCACGGCCTCGAAGGAGGGCAGGGAGACGCTCTCGTACGCGCAGACGGAGGCGTCCGCCACGGCGACGGCGGTGCCGCGGATATCCGTCAGCGCGGACACCGGCTCCTTCTTTTTGAGCCTGCGGGCAATCTCGAGCGTCGCGTATTCGCCCATGCCGTAGACGAGGATATCCGCCCCGGCGTCGATGAGCGCGCTGCGGCGCACCCTGTCGTCCCAGTAGTCATAGTGGGCGAAGCGGCGCAGGGAGGCCTCGAGCCCGCCGATGACTATCGGCAGCTCGGGAAAGGCCTCGCGGGCGCGGTTGGAATAGACGATCACGGCGTGGTCGGGGCGCAGGCCGGCCGCCTTGCCGGGCGAGTAGAAATCCTCGCTGCGGTGTTTTTTGGCGGCGGTATAGTGCGCGACCATCGAGTCGAGATTGCCGGAGCCGAGCATCACGCCGAGCTTCGGCCGCCCCATCGCGCGGAAGGCGTCCGCCGAGTGCCAGTCCGGCTGGGCGAGCACGGCTACGCGGTAGCCCGCGGCCTCGAGCACCCGGCCTATGACGGCGGTGCCGAAGCTCGGGTGATCTACATAGGCGTCCCCGGTGACGAGCAGAAAGTCGTACCACCACCAGCCGCGCGCCTCCATATCCTCTCTGGATACGGGCAGAAAGTCGGAATAGTCGGAATAATCAGTCATTCTAATTCTCCATAATACCAGCCTGACCAGCCCTTGTGCTTGACGAACCAGCCCCGGGAGGTCTCCTCCACGACGCGCACACGATCGCCCTCGCAGAGCGGAAGGACATAGTCCGTGCAGTCGTTGCAGTCGGTAAATTCATTGTCTGTGTAGAGATATTTTGTGAGTATATCCATCTCGTAGCCGGTGCGCACATGGCGGCAGCGCGAGAATTCCCCGCCCCGCCTGAGCACCTGCACGCGGTTGTCGCCCCAGCGGATGTAGTAGGAGCGCCCGCCGCCCGTCTGCGGCTCGAGCACCTTTCGCTCGGGGAAGGGGTCATAGGCCGCGAAGCCGAAGCTGTCGCTGTCCCGGTCGGGGATGATGAGGACGTTGAGCTGCCCGTCGTCCTTCAATACGCAGCCGCCGTCGATGCTGACGATCTTTTTCTCGCGGTCGACGATGGGATTGGAGCAGACGCGGTCCGTACCGTAGAGCATCACGGGCCAGTGACCCACGACGACCCATTTGTCAAAGCGCCAGCCCCGGGTGAGAAAGCTGTCGCAGCGGTCGAGATCGCCGGCGGTCTGCGCCCGCAGCGTCAGGTCGGGCCGCATCCCCGCGTGGGCGAAGACGAAGCTCTCTGTCTCTATGGCGTGCGGCAGCGCCGCGAGAAACGCCCACTCCTCCGGAAAGGCGTCGCGCAGCTTCGCCTTCGCGAGGGAAAAATCGTCCAGCTCGCAGGGGTCTATGCCGCAGAGGTTGAACATATCCCAGAGCAGGCCGCTCTTTTTCCACAGGATGTAGCGCAGGACGCGCTCATCAAGGCCGGCGCTGTGCTTCGGGGAATAGATATTGGCCCAGTCGTCGCAGTTGCCGCAGACGGCGTGCGCGTTTCCGGCCCGGCAGAGCGCCATGATACAGCGCAGGGTCTCAAGGCTCTGCCCGCCCTTTTCGAGAAAATCCCCGTCGAATATCAGCTCGTCTCCGGCGGAGAAGCCCGCCCTTGCGAGCGCGCCCTTGAGATAGGGCAGGTTGCCGTGGATATCGGATATCACGAGGATGCGCCTGCCCGGGGCGAGGTCGAGCCGCTCCACTCTGGCCGGATCGTCATGCATTGCGGCGGCCTCCCAGCTTTTTCTCCATCAGCAGGAGCTTGCCCGTCCGGCGCGTCTCGAAGCTCAGCGTCTCGAAGCCGAAGCGCCTGTAGAAGGCGACGGCGGGCGCGTTGCCCTCGGCCACGTGCAGGCGCAGCGCCCTGCGGCCGAGCGCGGAATACTTCGCGACCGCGCGGCCGAGCAGCTGCACGCCGTAGCCCTGAAAGCGGTATTCCGGCTTCAGGTATAAAAAGCTTATCCAGCCGAAGCCCGCGTGCTCCCCGTGCGCGGTGTCGAGGTCGATAAGGCCGACGGCCTCGTCCGCGCTGAATATCTTCATCACGGCGCCGCTGTCGCGGCGATAGTGCTCCGCGGCGGACTCGTAATAGGCCGCCGGCGAGAAGCCGTCGAGCGAGCCGTGCGCCGACAGCCACGCGTCCGCGTAGCAGGCCTCGTACCAGGCTCTGTCGCCCTCGGGCTCAAAGGGCTCGTCGCGCAGATCGCCCGTCTTGCTCCACTGGGACAGCCCCAGCGGGACGATGTGCGAGAAGTCGTTTGTATACTCCGCCGTGAAGCGCCCGTCGCTCCAGCTGAGCTTCGACACGGCGGTGTTTCTGCAAATGGGCAGCTCTGCGGTGCTTTTCAGATCCGTCCCGGTGATCTTCGCGAGCAGGCAGCGCAGCGTGACGCCGTGGCTCACGACGGCGACGCTCTTCCCGTCGTTTTCGCGCGCGATGTCGGCCAGCGCCCCGTAGGCGCGCCGGGCGACCTCGGCATAGGTCTCTGCGCCGTCTATGCGCCAGTTGGCGGGGTCGTGGATAAACAGCTCCGCCTTCTCCGGCTCGTCGTGGAACACATTGCCGAAAAACAGCGTCTCCCAGGGGCCGACGTTTATCTCCCGCAGCAGCGGCGTCGTGACGAGCGGCAGCTCGTGGTAACGGGTTATTGCCGAGGCGGTGAGGCGCGCGCGGTAGAGGTCGCTCGAATAGACGGCGTCGATCTTCACATTTTTGAAGCGCTTGGCGAGGGCGTCGATCTGGCGCAGGCCGACGTCCGTAACGTCGCCGTCCCAGTGCCCCTGCATCATACGGTAGAGGTTGCCCTCCGCCTGCGCGTGTCGAATGAGATAAATTTCCGTCATAACCGAGCCTCCAAACCTTGACCGAAAAGATCAGATACAGTATAATAAAGAAATATCCGGGGACAGCGCCCGGATCTTGTCCGCAGAATATTATATCCTGATTTTGGGGAATGCACAAGCCCCTTCAATGCGGACGGGCCGGGTGGGGAAGCCACGGAAAGCGGGGAATTGCGACTATGGTCAGAGCGGCGGCTCTGGTCGCCGGAGACGGGGCCAGGCTTCAGGCAATTTTGGACTCGATGTATTTCAAGGAAATACCGAATTTTGAACTGGTGGCGGTCATCTGCCCCCAGCGCGACGCCTATGTCATGAAGCGGGCGCTGAACGCGGGCGTCCCGGCCTATGTGGTCGATCCCGAGCTCTTTCCGACGATGACCAGCCACAGCATGGCCGTCGCGAACAAGCTCAAGGACATGGACATTGAGCTGGTGATCCTCGCCGGCTACGACCTGCCCCTCGGCGTCATCCCGTACCAGTTCAAAAACCGCATCATCGGCACCTGCCCCGCGCTCTATCCCGCCTTTGAGGACGTCGAGGGCGACGTCAACAGGGCGGTGCTCGAAAAGGGCGTGAAGGTCACGGGGGCGACGGCGTATTTTGCCGACGGGGACGGCCGCGTCGGGAATATAATTCTGCAAAAGGCGGTGGACGTCCTGCCGGACGACGATCCAGAGAGCTTGCAGCGCAGAGTGATGGAGGAGGGCGAGTGGAAGCTCCTCTCCGAGTCGGTCTCCCTCTACTGCGCGGGGCGGCTGTCGATTCACGGCAACCGCGTCGTGATAGAAGAAAAAAAATAAAAAAACATTTTCCGGGGAGGTCGAAACGGCCTCCCCGGCGTTCTTTTGAGGGCTGCGCAGGCCTTTGCTCCGGGATAAAGGTTTTTTCGCGCCGGGCTATCTGATTATCGCCGCGTGCGCCAGCTCCAGCGCGGGCAGCAGCTGCGCCGGGGCGACCTTCACGGACGCGCAGCCCTCCTCCGCGCTCCCGGAGAGCGCGGGTATACCGGCGCGCGCGAGCGTCAGCACCAGCTCCGTGAGCGTATACGCGCCCGCCGCCCGCTCCACCGCGCTGACCGTGCAGCGCCGCGCGTCGCGGGTCACGCCCGCGAAATCGGGTCGCCGCTCATTTGGGAGCGCGCGCACGACGGAGCCGGGCGAGCGCGCGAAGGAGGAGAGGACACGCAGCTCGACGCCGTTTGCCATGGCGAGCTTTACGGATTCGGAGTGCAGCACCTGGGAGCCCGCGCGGGCGAGCGCGAGCATATCTCTGAAATCTATCTCCGGCAGGAGCCTCGCCCCGGCGACAAGGCGCGGGTCGGCGGTGTATATCCCGGCCACGTCGGTATATATCTCGCAGCGCTCCGCGTTCAGCGCCGCCGCGAGCGCGACGGCCGTCGTATCGGAGCCGCCCCGCCCGAGCGTCGTTATATCGCCAACGGTCGTGACGCCCTGAAAGCCCGCCACGACCGCGATCTTTCCATCCTCAAGAGCCTGCCGCAGCCGCTCCGGAAATATGATCCGGAGCTTCGCCTCGCCGTGCGTTTCCGTCGTGAACAGTCCGGCCTGCCAGCCGGAGAACGACTCGGCCGCCGCGCCGAGGCTCTGGAGCATCATCGCCAGGAGCGCCGCGGATTGCTGTTCGCCCGTGGCCATCAGCGCGTCAAGCTCTCTGGGCGGCGGCTGAGGCTGTATCTGCCGTGCAAGCTCCGTCAGATCGTCCGTGGTGTCGCCGGCGGCGGATACGACGACGACAAGACCGTGCTCCCCGCGCCGGGCCTCGAGACATATCTCGGCGGCTCTGCGCAGTCTTTCAAGCTCGGCGAGGGAGCTGCCGCCGAATTTCTGCACAATCAGCATGGGGTCTCCCTTCAGCGCCGCAAAAATGCGGCCACCCCATTATATACGCCCGCGCCGCCGCGTGTGCGGACGGATATTTGCGCCCGGCCGGTATATTTTGCCCGCAAAGCGGCAACAAAATATTATTGCGGGTTTGCGTGAAGGGTGGGCGGCGAGGTGCAGCAGAGGGTCATAAAATGCTTTACGGCGCTGCTGTACGCGGCGGCGGCCGTGGGCTCGATCTGGCTTGCGGTGCGCTTCCTGCTGCCGTGGGCGGCGCCGTTCCTGCTGGCCTTCGCGCTCGCGGCGCTGCTCGAGCCCATAGTCCGGCGGCTCGTCCGCCGCGGCTGGAGGCGGAGCGCGGCCGCGGGGCTGCTGACGCTCGCGCTGCTCGGGCTGACGGTCTGGGCGGCGGCGGCGCTGGCGGTGAAGGCGGTCTCCGCCGCGACCGATTTCGCGGGGCGCGCCCCGGCGCTTATGACCGCGCTGGGCGACGCGCTCGACCGCTTTGAGGACGGCGCTCTGAGCTATATCGCTGCGGCGCCGGAGGGCGTGGCGGACTATCTGGAGACGGCGATGGTCGCCGTGGGGGATGCGCTCTACGACCTGCCCTCGCTCCTGTCGCAGTGGGCGCTGGACGCGGTCGGCCGCGTCGCCCAGGGCAGCCCGGACGCGCTGCTCTTTATCGTGACAGCCGGGCTCGGCACGTATTTTCTCTCCGCCTCGTTCCCGCGCGCTCTCGCCTTCGCCGCAGCGCAGCTCCCGCCGGGGCTCAGGCAGCGGCTCGAGGGGCTGGGGCGCGACCTCGGGAGCAGCTTCGGCGGCTTTCTCAGGGCGCAGCTCATACTGATGGCCATGACCTTTTTCGAGCTGCTGCCCGCCTTTCTGCTGCTGGGCGTGGAGGGAGCCTTCGGCGTCGCCGCCTTCACCGCGCTCATCGACGCGCTGCCGGTCTTCGGCACGGGCGCGGTTCTCGCGCCCTGGGCGCTGTACTGCCTGCTGCTGGGAAACCTCGGGCGGGGCGTGGGTCTGCTCATAAGCTGGGGCGTGGTGAGCCTCGTGCGCAGCTGCGCGCAGGCAAAGCTGCTGGGCGATCAGATAGGCCTCGACCCGATGGTCTCGCTCATCGCGATATACGTGGGCTGGCGCGTCTGGAGGGTCTGGGGCATGCTGCTCTTCCCGATACTCTTCGCGACCGTCTGCCGGCTCAACGACAAGGGCGTCATAAGGCTGTGGAAAAACCTGTGATTCCGGCAAAAAATAATACCTGTCATTCTGAGCGGAGCGAAGAAGCCTTCCCGCGCAAAACGCGCTTGGGGGAAAAGATTCTTCGCTCCGCTCAGAATGACAGGTGTTTCAGAATGGCAGAGCCTTGCTGGAGCGGCAAGCGGGGGTCGCGGCGTCACAGCTCGTCGAGCTTGAAGCCCTCGCCGTGTACCTCGGTCGAATCCATGACGAAGGTGAAGGCGTTGGGGTCGGTCTGCTTTATCAGGCGCAGGGTCTGCGCGAGGACGTTGCGGCGCGTGACGGTGATGATGACCTGCTTTGCGCTGCCGGTGTAGCCGCCGGTGGCGGAGATGACGGTCGTGCCGCGGTCGGTGTAGGTATTGAGCGCCCGGGAGACGCTCTCGCCGCAGGAGCTCACGATATAGATGACCTTCGCGTAGTCCACGCCCTCTGCCAGCGCGTCGATGACCTTGGAGGAGATGACGAGGGCTATCGCCGAGTAGAGCGCGACCTCGATATCCCTGAATATGCACACCGCGACCGCGACGACCGCCGCGTCGATAAACAGCAGCAGGGTGCCGGAGGGGACGTTCGGCAGGAAGCGGCGCAGGAGCAGCGCCAGCAGATCCGTCCCGCCGGTGCTGATGCCGCGCAGGAACAGTATCCCCACGCCGAGCCCGCTTATCGCGCCGCCGAAGACGGCGGCGAGGAGCGCGTTGTTGGTGTAGCCCGGCAGCCACAGCGCGGTCAGGTCGATAAAAAGCGACAGCAGCAGCGTGGACAGGAGCGTCATTATCAGCGAGCGCGGCCCGAGAATGCGCCACGCGCCCAGCATCAGCGGGACGTTCAGCATGAGCGACCAGACGCTCACGCGGATGGGCGTGACATGAGCCAGCGCCGTCGAGAGGCCGGAGACGCCGCCCGGGGCGATGTTGTTCGGAATGGTGAAAACGGAAAGGGACAGCGCCACCAGGGCGCTGCCTATAATCGCAAGTAAAATGTCGGTAACGGTCCGGCTGAGCTTGCCGGGGCCGAGAAGCTGCTTCATATCGATCACCTTTTATATAGTATGTACCGATTTTAGCATTTTTTTCGGCCTTTGCCAAGGGGGGATGCGTCAGCCGCCCCAGAATATTCTGCATATCCACGCCGAGCAGACGAAGCACGCGGCGTCCGCGCAGAGCGCCGCGGGGATCACCCAGCGGCCGCTCCTGACCCCGGCCGCGCCGAAATAGACTGCCGCCACGTACAGCGTCGTCTCGCTCGAGCCTATCATCACGGCGGCCGTGCGGCCGACGAGGGAGTCCGCCCCGGCGCGGCCGATTATCTCCGCCGCCGCGCCGAGCGCGCCGCTGCCCGATATCGGGCGCAGCAGCATCAGCAGCGCCGTCTCCCTCGGGATGCCGAGCGCGTCCAGCGCCGGGGCGAGGCCGCGCTCAAGAAGCGCCGGGATGCCGGAGGCGCGCAGCAGATATATCGCCGGAAAGAGCACGATCAGCGCGGGGAGGATATCCGCCAGCACGCGCAGCCCCTTTTTCGCCCCGGCCACCATGGCGGGGTATATCTCCACGCCCTTCGCCGCCGCGCAGATGAGCACGCAGCTTATCAGCACCGGCGCGGTCAGCGACAGCGCCGCGCTCATCGCGGGAGCCTTTTCAGCAGCGCTGCCGCCGAGAGCCCGACCGCGACGGAGACCGCGGAGCTTATCCAGACGGCGGGCATGATGTCGAAAGCCGAGGAGGCTCCGGCGGCCGCGCGGACGGCGGCGATGCCGGAGGGGAGCAGCTGAATGGAGGCGGTGTTGAGCACCACCAGCGTGCCGAGCTCGTCCGCCCCGCGCCCCCCGAGGCGCGCCATGCCGCGCGCCGCGCGTATGCCGGCGGGCGTCGCGGCGTTGCCGAGGCCGAGCAGGTTCGCCCCGACGTTCTCCGACAGCGCCGCGAGTATCTCCGCGTCCTCCGCGGCGCGCGGGAAAAGCCCGCGCAGCAGCGGGCGCAGCGCCCTCGACAGCGCCGCCGAAACGCCGCAGCGCTCCATCAGCTCCAGCACGGCGCTCCACAGGCACACCCCGCCCGCGACGCTCACGCAGAAGCTCACCGCCTCCTGCGCGCCCTCCATCACGGAGCCGCCCGCCGCCGGGCTGGCGCCGGAGGCCGCGGAAAAGAGCGTACATATCACAAACATGCCGAGCAAAATGTAGCCTATTAGCACCGTCGCAGACCGCCTTGTTTAAAATTATGGGAAATCGCCTAATTTTCGGTTGACCGAAGCGCTGATTATGGTATAATTGTAACAGTTATAAATTCGATAATCTGATGTGCAGGAGGAAAAGAAGATGAAATCGACGGGTATCGTTCGGAAAGTCGATGAGCTTGGCCGGATAGTCCTGCCTATAGAGATGCGCAGGACGCTCGACATAGCCGAGAAGGACGCATTAGAGATATATGTGGAGGGCGACGGGATTATTCTCCGCAAATATCAGGCCGCATGCGTCTTTTGCGACAGCACAAGGGATATCGTCAGCTTCAGGGGGAGAAATGTCTGCGCCGACTGTATTGCCAAGCTGAAAGCCAAGGCTTGAAGGGCTTTCGGAAGCGGACGCAAAAAAACCTGTCGTTCGG
>JAYFNM010000024.1:0-10792 GCA_034933465.1 Oscillospiraceae bacterium
GCCGCACTGGTCATACAGTCCGCCGACCGCCACGTCCTGAGAGCCGACATAAATCGGCTCGCTGTCGGCAGTGTCGCACCATCTGTAGCCCTTGATAAGTCCCACGCAGTCATGGACTTTCTGCCCTAACTGCCCGGCAAAGTCCGCCGCCGTGTAGCTGTCCGGGTACTGCGCCCTTTTCGCTGTCAGCAGTCCCGCCGTCGCGGTCTGCCCGAAGCAGCCCCACCAGTAAGGCTTCCCCAGCTGCGCTATCGCGTATCCGACCAGTCCGGTCGATGTTTTTCCCATTTCTTTCCCTCCTTATCTCGCGTCCCTTATGATCACGATACCGCTTCCGCCGCTCCCTCCGGCCGAGTTACAGCCTCCGCCTCCACCGCCGCCGCCGGTGTTTGCTGTGGCCGACTGCCCGGCACTGTTCCGGCCGCCGCCGGTGCCTCCGCCGGTCGCCCCGCCGGGAGCATTGACGCCGCTGTTGCGCGTGCCGTAGTAGCCGTCTATGTAGTTTGAGGACACCGCACTTCCGCCGCCTCCGCCCGGCCCGTATGCCGGTCCCGAGTTCTCGCCGAACGCCTTGGTGGTAGTGCCCTGTCCGCTGCCGCCGCTGCCGTGCACAGTTCCGCCGTTGCCGCCGTCCGTGCCGCCGTTGCCGCTTGAGTTATACCCGGCGGTGTTGTCGATGAGCGCCCCGTGCCCGCCACCGCTGCCACCGCTGCCGCCGTAGCCGGTATTGCCGACGCCGCTGCCGCCCTTGCCGCCGCCGTTTGCCGTGACGCCCAGCGCGGAGGACGCCTGTCCCGCGGTGTTGCTCCCGCCGCCCGCGCCGATAACGACGCTGTACGCCGTGTCCTTTGCCGCTCTCAACCCCGCCGTTGTCTTGGTGTAGCCGCCCGCGCCGCCGCCGCCGCCGTATTGCCAGTCGTTGCCGCTGCCGCCTCCACCGCCGCCACCGACCAGAAACAGGTCTATAAGCCGCGCGCCGAGCTTTGTAAAAGTCAGCGTCCCGGAGGTGAGGAAGGCTATGTGCCAGTGCCCGTCGCCCTCGTCGGTCAGAGTGTATTGCCCGGTATAGGTAAACTCCGGTATGCCGCCTTGCGGCAGCGCCGCGGCTATCGTCGCCCGTCTCCACAGCCTCATCCCAGCGCCCCCGTCAGCACCCAGACGTTTGTGTCGATCTTTTTGATACCAGCCGTCGCGTACTGTCCCGACATCGTGAGCTCGCCGCCGTATGAGCGTATCGTCACGCCCGACGCCGCCGCAAACGTCACCGCCCCGCTGCCCTCCTGCATGAGCTCGATCTCCGCGCCCACCGGGAAAGCCGCGTCCGCGTATGCCGGTATCGTCACCGTCATCGCGCCGGTGCTCTGCGCCCGTATAAACGCCCCATCCATCACGAGGGTGAGCGTGAATGAGCCGGCCTGCGCCAGTATCGGCGCGGAGGCAAACGCCGGGCGGCTCTTGCCGGTCTCAGGCTGAACCGCGATCCCCGTTATGCCGCCCGAGCCGAGCGACAGAATGCAAAATTGCATCTCATAGGTCGATCCGCTCAGGTTGATATCCTCCTGCGTGAGCGCCGTAAACGCGCCCACGCTCGCCGCATAATCGACCGCCCAAGAAAATTGTAGGAAGCTGCTCGCCGTTGCCGCCGCGGTCGTATCGATCACAGCCTTGACCCGCGCGTAGTCCGTGAGCTGCGTCACGGCGACTGTCTCTGCGGAGACGATCTCCACCTCGCGCCCGGCCGCCGCGAAAAAGCCTGTGCCTATCGTCAGATTGCTGCCGCTATAGGCAAGCGTGCAGCCCGCCAGTATCCCGTCCTTGATTATCCCGGCAAAGAGCGCCCCGTGCGCCACCGCCGTCACCTTTTGGTTTGGAAATGTTCTCCCGGCTATCATTGCTTAGCCTCCTTATGAGTATTCGATTCCGTAACGCGTAAAGATTTCCTGCACAGCCGCCTTCTTCGCGAGCTGCTTGCGCTGCCCGTTCGGTATGAGCGCCATCAGCGCCTCCAAGTCCGCCGCCGCCTGCGAATTTCCCGCCTTTTCAGCGTTGTAGGCGATTACCTTTTCTCTCAGTTCCTTTTTCATTCAACCGCCCCCGACAGCAGCAGCGCCAGCGCCTCTTCCAGCTCCGCTATCCGCTCCTCCTGCGTCGGCGTCGTGGCCAGCTTCGCGAGCTCCTCCGCCGTATACTCCGTGTACCGCTGTATGTCCTCATACTCGTCCCACGCGGCGACGCGCTCCACACCCGGCACGTCGATTATCCACGCGACGTCTTTCCCGCCGCTTGGGTACTCCGCGACCGTCTCGTAGTGTCCCCGCTCCGCGACCGCCTGTATCTCCGCGTGCCGCCGCACGAGCAGCTTTTCGCCCCGCAGATACCCGCGCGCCATATCGGGCGCGCTCAGCTCCGCGCCGCTTGCGTCCAATATCCTCATGCCGTCCGCCTCCATACGTATACCGCCAGATACGGCGGCATGTTGTTGTGCGCTCCGCCGCCGCCTCTTGTCATGCCTGCTGGTATCGCCTCATTGCTGTCTTGCAGGCTCCACCCTCGCCCGGATGCTCCGTAAGCAGACAGGACGCCTTGCTGCATATAAGCAGCGTAATTGCCCAAGCTGCTGCTGTTGTTGCCGCCCAAATGCCCTTCATGCGCCGGCATTTCGCCCACCGTCAGCGTGTGCGCCGCCTCGCCGCCGGTAGCTCCCGCCGCGTAGCTGTCGCCCGCCGCAAGCAAAAATCTGTCCTTGAGCTGCTCCCATGTCCCGCCGAAGAGCGACGCCGGGCTTGTCGCGGCAGTCGAGATATATACCGCGCCTACAGGGTACATGTCCAGCGCCGACCCGCCTCCCGCGACCGTCATCTTATACACCGCCGTGCCGCCCGAAGCGCTGCGCACCTTGTCCTGCAGCGTGACGGCAAGCTCGCCGCACTTGTACAGGTATCTGTCGTCCGAGCTCGATATCCCGATATATACGATCTGGCTTTTAAACACCGCCCCGTTGAGGCGGAGCAGCACCGTGTCATACAGGCCGTAAACGCGGTCGGAGTAAAACTCGATTTTGTGGCTGCTGATGTTCGCGGCGAACACCGCCGCCGCCTGCTCGGCCGGGTCATCGTCGCTCTTGCATGTGATGTGCTTCCACCGCCCGCTCGCCCTGCTCTGCGGAATGCTTGTCGATATGCTCCCGTCAACGGCGAGAAAAAAGTCTGTGTTGGTGTATACCGGCTCGGCGCTGCTGTCCTCCTGCTCGGTCTCCTGCATCACCGTCACCTTTGCGACGCTCGCCGCGCTGTAGGTCTCGGACGACAGCTGCGCGTGCCCGTCCGAAAAGACCACCATCCGCTCAGAGGCGTCCGCCGTCGATATGCTCACCGTCAGCGTGTCCGACGCCGTTGTTGTCGTCGTGATGCCAAAGTCGATAATGACGCCGACCCGCCGGGCCTGCGTCATTATGTCCGCGAGAGTGTAACGCTTTGTGTCGTCGAGCTCCGGCGCGACCAGTGCCGTCGCGTCGCTGTTGCTCACCGTGATGTAGCTCAATGCGTATGCGCTGTCCGCGCATGCGATATAGTCGCTCTGCAGCACAGCCGCGATAAAGCCGCCGTAGGTTGCTGCGGGCGTGTCCGGCCATATCAGCGCTCTGTCAAACGCCGTTACAGGATCCGCCACCGACAGCGTCACCTTGTCATCCTTGGGCGACGCCTTGGATATCAACACAAGCTGCCCGCAGATATACATCCAGTCTCCGGAGTGGTCGGTGTCGTCATATCCGGCGAGCACGACTGTGCCCGTCTCGCTCGTCACCGTCGCCGCCGGTATGGAGTAGCTCTCGACGTTCTCTTTCCGCGCGAGGCTGAAGTCGCCCCACCTCTTGATGTACGCCAGCATATCAGACGCTCCTGTAGTAAAAATAGGCCTGTGCGGCTACTGCCCCGCTCAGCGTCCCCACGCCTGTCAGCGCGAGTATGCTCGCCTCGTCCACCGGCGCCCGAAAAAACGGCTCCGCGGTGATATCCACCATCCCCGCGTAGAGAAGGTCTGTCTCCATGCCGTTGGCGGCGGTCTTCTTGACGTAGCTGTCGCGCTTGCCCGTGTAGAGCTCGAGCGTATCTGTCGCGGCGATGTCACCGCTGATCTTGCACCTGCCGTATACGCGGCCGCTTACCCGTCCCGTGAGGCTTATCTCGATATCCGCCGCCGCGCCCGCGTATGTCACTCTCAGCGCCGCCGGGACATGCCCCCTCGCCGGGATCTCCACCGAATACGCCCCGCCCGATCTCTCGCCGTAGACAAGCGCGTCGTCGTATGTATATTCGTATCTCATCGCCGTGTCGGCGTCGGAGGCGAAGTTGAGCGCCAGCGGCGTCGGCAGATACCAGGGCGTCAGACAGTCGAGCTCCATCGGCACCTCGAGCCACTTCGTCGCTGTTAGCTCCGTCTTGGTGAGGTACGATAGCCGCACCTCGCGGTAGTACTCTTTGTTGAGCGGCGCGTACACCAGATACAGCTTTTTTGCCGCCATGACCCAGTCGGTAAAGTCCTGGTATCTCTGGTAGGCCGACGAGGTAAAATAGAGGCTGCCCGTCGGCGCCGCCTGCGGCGTCTTCTGCTTTGTCTCGATAAAAAAACCCTCTTCGAGATCCGCGAAGGTCGAGCCGTAGCTGACGCCCAGCCCCGCCGGGTCCGACAGCCTTATCCCGCTCTCGCCGTTGAGCCCTGTCCGGCTCCCCGTCTCGTTCTCGAGGTAAAACTTTCTCAACTTTCCCACCCCATCTGGTTGTTGAATCGCTTATACAGGTAGTCCACCGTGGCCTCTGTCACGCTCTGCGGGTACAGGTTGATGATGGTCTGTCTCCCCGCCGCCGCTGTTTTCGGGCTGTTTCGCAGCGCCTCTGCCTCCGCCGCGGTGAGCACCATCTCTCCCTTGTGCAGCACCGCCGGGAACTCGTCGTAAGGCACATAGTCCAGCCCGCTCTTGGCGTGTGTCGCGCCGGACCAATAGGCGGATGAATCCCCTCCCCCGCCTGATATGGACGGCAGATTTAGGCCCCCCACCGACGAGTTGAACGTACTTGTGAAAAGGGCTGCCATCTCTCTGGCTTTTGCCGCGAGAGGCCCGCTAAGCCCGTCCAGCCCGTCGATGTACCCCTGTATCGTGTTTGTGCCGGCTTCTTCCATTGCTGCGGCCTGATCCATGTCTGCCGCGCCGTCAGCCGCCGTCTGCGAAAGCTCCGCCCACTTGGCGGAGAAATCAGTCTGAGATTCTGCCATCGCTGCGGCCGCCTCATCTATCGCTGCCTGCTGCCCGGCAAATGCCGCGTTCATATCCGAGACATACTGTGCCGCCGCCTCCGGGCCGTTTGACAGCGCATCCTGATAGCCCTGTACAATGCTCTGCGCATATTGTGCCGACTGCGCCGAGCCGTCGCTCAGAGATGCCACCATCTCTGCGTTTAGCCCGATGCTGTCGCCTGTCATCGTCTGCAGCTGCGTCAGGTTCCCGGCGTAGTTGTTGAAGTACTCCGTCTGGGAGCCCATAGCCGCCAGCATACTGTCGACCGATATCGACGTCACCTCGTCCGCCTGCTCAAATAGCGCGAACTGGCCCTCGAGGCTTTCACGCGCGGAGGTGTAAGCGTCCTCATACGACTGCATGAGGTCCTTGAGGCTGTTTGACAGCGTCTCGCATTTTCCCTCCGTCGTCTCAAGGTAGGCCGCGTGGTCCGCTTCTGCGGCAGTACAATCGGCTATCTGTGCGGTTGTTTGGTCAATTGCCGCCCCATGGGCGGCCACCTCCTGCCAGCTCACGCTTGCGTCCCCCCCCGCCATCAGCCGCTGTAGCCTCTCATACTCGGCAATCAGCTCTTGCAGCTTTGTTTTTAGCTCGTCTATGTTGGATGTATCTATATCTCCGAGTATCTCGTCTTTGATTTTTCCGACGTCTTCTTTCATTTTTTTTGCGAGCAGAATTATCCCGGTGATCGATGCCGCTATTGCAGCCCCCGGAAAAGCTTTCCCGGCCGCATTCAGTGCGAGCTGCTTCGCGGTCGTGGCCTCTATCTGCCCGCCGAGCAGCCCCATGATGAGGTTTGTACCGCTGAGTGTGCCGTTAAGCGCCGCCTGCTGTATCTCCGCCGCGCTCATCCCATTGGTGAACGCGGCGAAGGCCGTCGCTGCCGCGCGTACCTCTTCGGCAAACTCCCCGATTTTAGCCGCGGTCTTCATGGCCGCTATCGCGCCGCCCACGGCCACCGCCGCCGTCATCAGATTGTCAAAATCGTCGAGAATTTTTCCCATATCAAGGCCGTTCACGAATTTGTTTACCGCCGGCAGCAGTTTTCCGCTCAGTACGTTTGATACTCCCTCAAACGCCTCCCCGAGCTTGCTTTTCACGTTGTCCTTGAGCGTGGAGATCTGTCCGTTGAGCGTAGCAGCCTGTGCGGCGTTCGCCCCGAAGTATTTCCCGCCCTCCTGCGACGCCTTGATGAGTGCGCCCGAGAGCATATCGTAGGTCACTGTGAGATTTTTGACCTCCTGCGTGCTTTTGCCGGTATAGTCAGCGAGGATGCCGTAGACGTCGATACCGGCCATGGCAAACTGCTTTATGTCGATTGCCGCAGCCTGCCCCACGTTTTTTACCTGCTGGAGGTTTAATGCCATGCGCGACAGCTCGTCGTTCCCGCCTCCAGTGGCCGACACCGCGTTTGACAGCGCCATTATTGTCTCCCGCGCGGCGGCGGAGCTTTCGCCCGTGGATATGAGCAGGGAGTTTGCCTGTACAAGTGTGTCAAGCGAGTAGGGTGTTGTCGCGGCGTCCTGCTTTATCTGCGTTATGGCGTCGCTTGCGAGCGCCGCGCTTCCGAGCGCCGTTGTGAGCGCCGTGGAGTATTTTTCTATCTGCGCATTGTACTGGATGCCCGTCGTGGCGATCTCTTTGATTATCTGTGCGCCCTTCTGCGCGAGCTGGGCGAGCACATTTCCAACGGCGACGCCCCATGCCGTGAGGCCGCTGCTGCTTTTGTCCGCGCTCTCGGTGAGCTGGTCGACCGCCTGTGATGTCCCCTGTGTGGCGCTGCGAGCCTGGTTGAGCTCCTGCGAGGTTTTTTTAAGCCCCGCATCCATATTCGCAAGCTCTGCGCGGGCGCGGTTGTATGAGGTTCTCAGCCGGTCAGTCTCCTTGGCGTTTTCCCCGTATCGGTCGGTTGATTCCTTAACCGCCTGTCCGAGGTCCTTGACCTTGGCGCGCTGCTGGTCGTACAATGCGCGTTGCGCGTTGTATTTGGCCGTCAGCGCGGTCATGCTCCCGCTCTGGCTTTGGAATTCTGCCGTCACTGCCGCAAGATCGGATTTGAGCACCCGGAGATTTGCGTTAACAGATTTCATGGCGTCGTTGAACGCTTTTTCTCCGTCGATCTTTATGGTCGTCCCTATTGTCCTTGTTGCCATTTATCCTCCTTCTTCGGTTGCGCGAGCTCTATCAGGTCAAGCACCAGCCCCGGCCGCTGCATCATTCCCTCTTTTATGCCGAGCCCGAGCCCCGTCGTAAGCGCGCGAATATACTCGGCCCTCGTAACCCCTTTTTTTTTTGCTTTTCCGACTCAAACTCCGCGAGCCACGGGTCCTCATCCTCGTCGTTCTTATGTTCCCGCCCGAAACCCTCGGCTATGGCCGCTATCACCGCCGCCTTTATCCTGGCATAGTCGGACGGCTGCGCCGAGGCGAGCATCTGTGCGTAGCCCGCCGCTTCTCCCGGCTCCTCGCCGACAAACTGTCTGTAGAGCTTCCCTTGTCTGGAGAGCTCGCAGAAGGCCCATATCGTCGCCTCGTAGCCGTCCTTGTCTGTCGGTTCTATTACGTCCAGCAAACCCTTGTCGTGCCCGTAGCGCTCGTAGAACTCAAACAGGCCGAGGCCCGAGAGGTAGAGCGTAAATTTTTTTTCTCTGAATTCAAATTCGATCATAGGTAAATTCGGCGGGGGTCTCCCCCCGCCGCCTCCATCAGGTGCCTGTGAACATGCCGTCGAGCCAGGTCTTCGCCGCGGCAAGCGTCGTCTGTACGGGCGATACGATTTTCCACGCCCCGTTTTTTGCCGCCGTACCCGAAAATTTGATTTTTCCGGTCGTGAACGCGATAGAGTCTCCCTTTGTGGAAAACTCCTCGCTCTGCGGCTGTGCCTTGACCTTGGGGTAAAAAACGCCGACGAACGACTTAACATTGTCGACAGACTTGAGACTGATAAAGCCGAAGCCGCCGTAGGGTGCCGTGTCGTCCGCGCCGAAGACAAGGTTTGTGTCCGCGCCCTCGGTTGCGCCGTATATGGCCTTCGCGATCGCGTTGCTCAGCTCAGATATCTCGACGTCTATCGAGTTCTCCGTAAATTCGCTTGCGTATTCGCACAGCCCGTCGTCTGCGTAGAGCTTGCCCTCCGCATAGGTTGGTGAGTCCGTCACTTTTACGAGCTTTTCGAGGCCTATCGCCGTCTCGTAGGTCGGCAGCGCTCCGTCAGCCTCGGAGGCGATAGCCCCAAATTTTATATACCTTGCTCCGTATTTTGCCATTGTGTCCTCCTTATAGGCCGGTCTTGTCCAGCCAGTCGTTGAAAATTTTCTCGCCCGCCTCGTTTATGGCGTCGGCGTTCTGCTCGTTCGCGGTCCGGATAAAGGGGCGCGCCGGCTGCCCCTTCTTGCCGAACTCGTTTATGTATGCTATCTCGGCGTTTCTCGTATTGGTCTTCCCTCTGGTGCGTGAGCCGGAAAATGTAACCTTCACGCTGCCTCCGGCGGCGTTTACCTTTGGCGTGCCGATTTTTATCGAGGCCGCCGTGGTGCCGGTGACAAAAAGCCCGTTGAACATGCTCGCCGCCATGCGGCTCTGAAAGTCCTTGGCCTTTTCGGCCATCGCCACCAGTATGCTTTTTGTCACGTCCTCCGGCACTGTCCGCGCCTTTTCGTAAGCCGCGCAGAGTTCGTCGAGCCCGTGTACGCTGAAACTTCCCATCAGTCCTCATCTCCCGCGTATTCGCACTCGAAAATGTAGTGCTGCCCGTCCTTGTCGTTGGACGCGGTGATCTGCGGCGTCGTGAACTCTGCCGCGCTGAGCGCTGCCCTGATTCTCTTTTTGAGCGCGATCGGGTTCCTGCCCGGTGGGAGAAAGAGATGCAGCTGCACCAGATACTTGGTCTCGGTCGCCGCGTCGTCCGCGAAGAGGGCGGGGATCTCGGTGTAATTGAATGTGCAGTACACGCTCTTCGCGCCGTCGTAGCTGTCCGGCAGGCAGTCCGGGACTATCGGCGTGACCGTTTCCCTGATTTTTGTGTCAATGCTCATATCTCCGCCTCCATTGTGCGCAGCACGGCCCATATCTCTATGTACTCCTTCGAGTCGCCGTAGTCGTTGACATACTCGATGTCGTACACATTGCCGTTATAGGCGACCGCCATTTTCCGGTTGATCTCCGTCGCCGTGTAGCGGACGAGGAACCTCGCGTTGACCTCGGCAAAGTCGGCGTCGGACCGTGCGATCTCAGACCCGCTCGTTCGGCTGAATTGCGCCCAGCAGCTGCGCACGAGCTGATCCGCCGTCGTGTAGTATCCGTCCGCGTCCCTTGTCTTTTCCTGCAAAATTATCTGTATTTTTTTGTTGAGGTCTCCGGGATTGATGTTCATATCAGGTTCCTCGGGTGTAAATTCATGATGTTCTCGATCACCCTGTTCGCCGAGTTTGCGTACTTGGTGTCCGGGACCATCGTCCTGTTATCATACATGTCCTGGCACAGCACCAGATATGCGAGTGATAGATCCGGGTAGCTGTCCAGTGTTTCTGCACCCTCTGTGTTGGAGCTTGCCGGTATGCCGGTATAGCTCGCGATATAGGCCTTGGCCGCCTCCATCACTCCCGCGAGGAACGTCTGGTCGACGTTCTCCGTGTCCTCCCGGATATAGCTTATAACGTCGGCCGCCGTGAGTGAGCTTATTGTCACTTCGCAGCACCTCCGGCTTTTTTCGGCGGGGATTTGCCGCTCTTCTTCCCGCTCGTGGTTTTTTTCTCCTGCTCGGCCGCTTCGAGATAGCCGCATTCGACCAGCGGAAGCGCCGTCTCATCCGGCACCTCCGCTGTCTGCCCCTTGGCCATCGTCAGCGCCCCGCAGAAGCTCACGCTGGCTGTGTATTTCATTGTCAGCTTGCTTTCATCGTCAGCTTCGCGAGCTTCGCGTTGTCGGTGACCTTCGCGTCGAATTCAAACCAGCTCACGATGCCTATGGCGTGCTGCGTCGCGTATTTCTCGCGGAGGATCTTCACGGCGATGTTCTCGCGGAAGTTGACGCTCAGGCCGCTGTAATCGCCATAGAGGATCGCCTTGTTTCCCGCGGCGATCGTGGGCATATTGTCGGACAGATATACGGGCTTGCCGAGCAGCCGGAACGGGAACTCACCCGTCACGTCGTCCTGCATCAGATATCTGTTCTGGCTGTCCTTGAGCTTTTTGATCGCCGTGAAGGTGTCGGGGTGCATCGTCCAACAGGCGTTTTTCTGATAGGCCTGCTTGACCTTTGCCTGCAGGTCTATCAGCTCGTCTGCGGTGATGGCCGTGGTCGCGGCGGCCGTGAGGCCGGTGCTGGTGTTGAGCGCGCCCTGCGCCGCGCTGGAACCCGAGCCGGTGAGCAGCTGTCCCTCTATCCATGTCGCGATATCCTCCGCCATCTGGTTGACGATGAAGTCCACCACCGAGAAGCTGCCGTTGTTCTCCACGCTCTCTCCGATAAGGGTCAGCGCGCCGGCAAGGAAGCCTGTAAG
>JAYFNM010000025.1:0-49295 GCA_034933465.1 Oscillospiraceae bacterium
GGCACCAGCTCATCTATGTCCACCATCACGACCTCGTTCCGGTTGTCCTTCTTCCACGCTTCCATGTATGTTCCCCCTCTTCGGTTGTGCCTCTATTATACCGTAAAAACCTCCCCTTGTGGGAGGTTTTTTGACAAGCTGCGGATATATCTATCGGCATGGCAACAGGAAAGTTACCTATTGGCGATAATGATACCGCAAAAGCAGCGCCCAAAACTGTGTTCGTCAAGTAAAAATGTGAGCAAAAGGGCCTCAAAAATGTGAGCACCCTCAGCACCGTTTCTGCTGAAGAATAAGGCGGCATTAGGAGACCTTTTGCACACCTTTGGGAGCGCCAACAGGTCGAGCCCTTTTGCAAGAGTTTTCGAGACCCGATGTAAGTGTTTAGGAGTCTCTTCTCACCCTCCTTTTTTTGCCCGTTGGCGGTTCATGGACTGCGTAAGGCGGTAGCTATCGCCGGAAAAGATTACAATGTGCGAGTGGTGGATCAGCCGGTCAACAAGAGCGGCCGTAAGGCGGTTGTCACCAAAGACCGTGTTCCACTGAGAGAACTCCAGGTTGGACGTAATAATTAGGCTTTTACGCTCATAGCAGTCTGAAATCACCTGGAATAACAGCTCGGCAGCGTCCTTGTGGAGAGGTACGAAACCAATCTCGTCAATTACAATGAGCTCCGTCTTTTTCAGCGAGCCGAGAAAGGTATTCAGTGTGCCTTTTGCATTCTTCTCCAACAGGATGTTAGCCAGCTCCGCCGCAGTGAAGAATCGAACACGTCGACCTTCCTGGCATGCCTTCAAAGCGAGGGCAGTCGCTAAATGTGTTTTCCCTGTACCGACTGCACCCATAAAGATGAGGTTTTCCTTGGGTGGCAGAAAGCGAAGATCCTCCATATACTCCTGTGTTAAGCCACTGGGAAGCTCAATGGCTGTGTTCCAAATGAACTCATCCAGTGTTTTCAGCACGCGGAATCCGGCTGTTTTCACCATCCGGTTTATACGGTTCGCTTCACGTTCCTGGAGCTCCAGCTTGAGGAGATCTGTTACGTACTGATCTGTATCCGTGAAGGGGACAGAACGCCAACCCTTTGCCATACCGCCAAGCTTTATCTGGCGCATCATCAGTTCAATCCGGTCAGACATATGTGACCAACCGCGCCGTGCAGCTCTTCGGCGGCTACGGCTACACCAGGGATTACCCGGTCGAGCGCATGATGCGCGACGCCAAGGTGACGGAGATCTACGAGGGCACCAGCGAGGTGCAGAGAATGGTCATTTCCGGCTGGATGGGCGTGAAATAAGGCTCTCCCGGATAAGAGAGGACGCTTATGAAGATTCTTGTATTTGTAAAGCAGGTGCCGGACACGGACGACGTGAAGCTCGATCCCAAGACCGGCAACCTCCGGCGCGAGGGCGTGAAGAGCATGCTCAACCCGCTCGACGCGAACGCCGTCGAGGCGGCGCTCAGGCTGCGCGAGCAGCACGGCGGTACGGTCGCGGCGGTGTGCATGGGCCCGCCACAGGCGGAGGAGGTGCTGAAAAAGGCGCTCGGCATGGGCTGTGACGAGGCATATCTCCTGTCCGACAGAGCCTTCGGCGGCGCGGACACGCTGGCGACCTCGTATACGCTCGCCAAGGCCGCCGAGAGGATAGGCGGCTACGACCTGCTGCTGTTCGGCCGCCACGCGGTGGACGGCGACACGGCGCAGACCGGCCCCGCTGTCGCCGCGCAGCTCGATATCCCGCAGATAACGCTGGCCGAGACCATAGAGGTCGAGGACGGCTGGGTGCGCTGCGAGCGGGCGCTCGGCGCGGTGCGTCAGCGGGTGCGCGCAAAGCTGCCCGCGCTCGTGACGGTCACTGGCGAGATGAACAAGCCCCGCTACGCCACGCCCATAAACATCATGCGCGCCTCGAAAAAGCCGCGCTATACCTGGAACGCCGACGACATTGGCGCGGATAAGGCGCTCACTGGCATGGCGGGCTCGCCGTCCTCGACGAAGAACGTGTTCGAGCCCGAAAAGCGCAGCGCCGACACCGTGTATTTCACCGGCAGCCCGGCCGAGGCCGCGAAGGCGTTCGCCGACGCGCTGGCCGCGGAGCATATTATATGAAGGAGGCGGATATCTGTGTCTAAAACCGATTACCGGGGAATCTGGGTGTTCGCCGAGCAGGAGGGCGGAGTCCTTGAGCCGACCGTTTTTGAGCTGCTGGCCAAGGCGCGCGAGCTTAAGGCGCATAACGGCGAGCAGATAAGCGCCGTGCTGCTCGGCAGCGGGGTCGAAGCGCTTGCCAAGGAGCTCATTTCGCGCGGCGCGGAGAGGGTCATCCTGGCCGAAGACCCGGCGCTCGCGGAGTACAGCGCGCGGCCGTATCAGGCGGCGCTGACGCAGCTTGCGGAGAAGTATAAGCCCTCGATCATTCTCTATGGGGCGACGCCGCTGGGACGCGACCTCGCGCCGCGGCTGATGGTATCGCTGCGCACCGGCCTCACGGCCGACGCCATAGACCTCGGCTTCGACGCCGGGGGGGACTTTTTCCAGACCACGCCGGCCTACGGCGGCAAGATCCTCGCGCGCATAGTCATTTCCGAAAAGCGCCCGCAGATGGCCACCGTGCATCCGGGCATGACCGCGCCCCTCGAGAGCGCGCCCGAGGCCGCGGGGGACTGCGTCCGCGAGAGCGTCTCGGTCGAGCCGGACGGCTGCTACGTCGTCGAGGAGACGGCGCCGGTCGTGAGCGAGGGCGTGTCCATCGCCGACGCGAGCGTCGTGATAGCGGGCGGGCGCGGCATAAAAAAGCAGGAGGATCTCGGGCTGCTCACCGAGCTTGCGGAGCTCACGGGCGGCGTGCTTGCGTCCTCCAGACCGCTGGTCGATAACGGCTGGCTGCCGCACGAGAGACAGATCGGGCAGAGCGGCGCGACGGCGCGCCCGGAGCTGATGCTCAATGTGGCCATCTCGGGCTCGGTGCAGTATCAGCTCGGTATGCAGAACTCAAAATGCATAGCGGCAGTAAACCACAGCGCGGACGCGCCGATCTTCGACATCGCGCACTACGGCGTGGTGGCGGATTACCGGGAGTTCATCCCGGCGCTCATAGAGGAGCTGAAGCTCCGCCGCGCGTAGAGCCGCCCGCGCGCACGCGAAAAAGACGGATTGCTTTTTCGCGGGATTTGTGCAATAGTATTCGCGGTGATGATATGTCGAAGGAACAGGTTCGGGACAGCAACAGGCTGAAGGTCATAAAGATCGCGCAGCGGCTCTTCATCGAGGAGGGCGTCGCGGCGACCTCCGTTAACCGCATAGCGGCGGAGGCGGGGCTCGCGCCGATGTCCGTCTATCGCTACTTCGGCAGCAAGGACAAGCTTGTTGTGGAGGTCTGGCGGGACGCGCTGCCGATCTTTTATGATGGCTTCATGGAGCGCTACCGGGAGAGGACCGCCGATATGCGCACCGGCTACGAGAAGTACGTCGCCTGCATGGATGAATACACCAACACCTATACCGAGTTTCCCGAGTGGTTTTCCTACACCCGGGAGATGCTCAGCTACGCCATGGTGGACGGCAACGAGCACTGCCTCGACATGAGCCGCGTGTTCTGGCAGTTCTACGACAGGGAGATACCCATCCCCGCGCTCATCGCGCTGCAGGAGGGCGTCGCCGACGGTTCTGTGCGCGCCGATATCGACATACACATGATATATCAGATCCTTGTCAACGCCTATACCGGCACAAATATCTACAAGGGCACACAGTTCGAGGTGCGACCCGTGGAGATACTGCGCCTGTCCTCGGAGCTTATAGCTAATTACATAAAGAACGGGCAATGATTTTATGCAAATGTGATAGACTTTCGCTTTTGAGGGCTATTTTTCGTTTTGTGTAACAAAAGTTGCGGAAATGCTTTTTGGTTATGATAAAATTCAGACAAAGAGAGCTTCCGCAACTTATTTTTTTTACAGCAGATGTTAGTACCTATAACAAAAGCGGGATTTTACGCGGGAGTGCTGAGTATGGAACACGACGTTTTGGAAGGCTTCTCATTTTGGAACGAGCTGCGCGAGGACGACAGACGGCGGCTGAGGGCGGGTCTCATCCTCCGCTCGTACAGGAAGGACGAGCATATACTGTTCAAGACCGTGAAAAAGGACGGCATACTGTTCATGCTCGGCGGCGCGCTGCGGGTATATCTCGCCTCGGACACGGGCAGGGAGCTGACGCTGTTTATCCTGCGGCAGGGGGACGCCTTCAGCATCATGACCGTGGACAACGCCACCGAGGCCGACGTCATACCCGACCTGCAGGCCGTGGACGACAGCGCGCTCGCGTATCTCCCGCTCTCCGTGATGAAGGAGATAGCCTATACCGAGCCGCCCATGGCCCGCTTCGTCTTCGAGACCTGCTCCCGCTCCGCCCAGGCGATACTGAACAATATCTCGTTTTTCGTGTTCAACGGCATTCGCAGCTGCATCGCGCGCGAGATACTGAAAAAGAGCGAGGCCGCCGGGCAGACTGAGACGATAAGCATAACCCACGAGGAGCTGGCGAACAGCCTCGGCACGACGCGGGTCGTGGTGAGCCGGGAGATAGACGCGCTGCGCGACCGGGGGCTCATCCGCACCGGGCGCGGGAGGATAGAGCTTCTCGACCGGGCGGGGCTCCGCGCGGCGGCGGGACAAAAGCTGTGAAATACTGCACGGGGGCGTGCAGAAATATAATTATTTTAAGGGGGAGAACACAATGTATTACAGCAGCGGCAACTACGAGGCCTTTGCCACACCGAAAAAACCCGAGGGCATAGACGGGAAATCCGCCTATATCGTCGGCACCGGGCTTGCGGGACTGGCGGCGGCCTGCTTCCTTATCCGCGACGCGCAGATGCCCGGCGGGCAGATCACCCTTTTTGAGCACCTGCCGGTGGCCGGCGGCTCCTGCGACGGCATCTACGACGCGACCAAGGGCTTCATCATGCGCGGCGGGCGCGAGATGGACAACCACTTCGAGTGCATGTGGGAGCTGTTCAAATCCATCCCCTCCATCGTCAACCCCGGCGAGACGGTCTTCTCCGAGTACTACGCGCTCAACAAGGACGACCCGAACTTCTCCCTCTGCCGCGTCACCGAAAAGCAGGGACAGGACGCCCATACCGACAGAAAATACGGCCTCAATCCCAGCGCCGCCACGCAGCTTCTGAAGCTGTTCATGGCGACCAACAAGTCCCTCGAGGACAAGACCATAGACGACGTCTTCGACGAGGACTTCTATTCCACCAACTTCTGGGTATACTGGCAGACCATGTTCGCCTTCGAGAAGTGGCACAGCGCGCTCGAGATGAAGCTCTATCTCCAGCGCTACATCCACCATATCGACGGCCTGCCCGATCTGAGCGCCCTGCGCTTCACGCGCTTCAACCAGTATGAGAACATGATCCTGCCCATGTGCAAATATATCACCGACCACGGCGGGAAGGTGCTCTTCGACACCAGCGTCACCGACATCCAGTGCGAGTGCACGCCCGAGAGGAAGGTCGCCAAGCGGATAATCTACACCCAGGGCGGCGTGGAGCACACGATAGACCTCACGGAGAACGACCTTGTCATCTGCACCAACGGCAGCCAGGGCGACTGCTCCGCCTACGGCGACCAGACCCACGCCCCGGTGGTCAGCATCAAGAACGGCGAGGGTCCCTCCGTGCAGCTCTGGAAGAAGCTCGCCGCGCAGGACGAGGCCTTCGGCAAGCCCGACAAGTTCTTTAAGGACATCGAGGCCACGAGCTGGGAGTCCTGGACGGTGGACACCGCCAACAAGGACATCCTCAAGCGCATACAGGAGATCTGCCACCGCGACCCGCTCTCCGGCAAGGTCGTCACCGGCGGCATTATAACCTGCCGCGACTCGAAGTGGCTCGTGAGCTGGACGATAAACCGCCAGGGGCAGTTCCAGGAGCAGCCCAAGGATCACTGCCTTATCTGGGTCTACGGCCTCAACTGCTGGCATGACGAGGGCGACTTCATCAAGAAAAACATGGCCGAGTGCACCGGCGCGGAGCTCTGCGCCGAGTGGCTGTACCATATCGGAATGCCCGAGGAGCAGATAATGGAGCTGGCCGAGAAGGAATGCAACACGACCCCGGTCATGATGCCCTATGTCACCACCTTCTTCATGCCGCGCGCCGAGGGCGACAGACCGCTGGTCGTGCCCGAGGGCTCCGTGAACCTCGCCTTTGTCGGCCAGTTCGCCGAGACTCCGCGCGACACCGTTTTCACCACCGAGTACTCCATCCGCACCGGCATGGAGGCCGTGTATACCCTCTGCAACGTCGATCGCGGCGTGCCGGAGGTCTGGGGCAGCGTGTACGATATCCGCGACCTGCTCTACGCCACCAGCAAGCTCATGGACGGCGAGAAGCCCATGGAGTTCCTGCTCCCGGCGATCCTGCCCATACTCGGCCTTGTCAAGGAGCCGCTGACGAACAACGTCGTGGTGGAGCTTCTCAAAAAATACAACATAGTTTGAACGGGCGTACAGCCACAACATATTTTAAGGAGGATAATCATGGATTTCAGAAGTCTGAAGGTAAAAGAACTGATGGGCGACCCGAAGCTCGTCGCGGTGCTCAAGGAAGAGGTGCCCGCGCTGATGCAGTACCCCATAAAGCTCTTCAACAGCAAGAGCTGCGGCGAGATCTTTGATCTGGTCGTCAAGAAAAAGATAGTCCCCGCCGACCAGGCCAAAAAGGTCGAGGAGCGGATAAACGAGCTGCTCAAGTAAGCCCCCCGCTTTCATGTCCAACGCAAGAATATGCAGAAGCATTCCTGAATGCTTCCGCATATTCTTCCAAAGGCAAAGACAGAGGTCTGCGCCCCCGGCGTATGCCGGAATCGGGGAAAAGACAGGAGATGAGGGCTCGTGCAGCTGCAAAAAACGCCGTTTCCGGATCTGACGCTCGCGCTGTCGGACGCGGGGGAGACGCTGGGAATACTGACGGACGCGGGCGCCGAGGCCTGCTCCGGCGCGGAACCCTTCCTCTGCGGCCGCCGGGTGCTCTCGACGCGCGGGGAGCTTCGGCTCCGCGTCGGGCGGATGATAATGGATAAGCTCGCGCTGGACTACCCGAAGGGCTATTTCGTGTCGGTCGGGGAGCGTGATATCGAGGTCTTCCTCACGGAATACTGCGGCGCCGCCGCACTGGAGGAATACCTCCGGGAAAAGCGCCTGAGCGCCGCGCGGGAGATAGAGCGCTGGCGCGAGGAGCGCCTGTGGGACACCAACCCCGTCAGCTCCGCCGGAGCCGCGGCGCTGAACTTCACCTTCGACGCGGCGAGCGGGACGCTCGGCACGGACGGCGGCGTAAACGAGCTGCGCGAGCTCGAGACGCCGAGCTCGGTGGACGGCGTCCGCGTCCGCGCGATAGGCCGGTACGGGCTCGCCGCGTACAGGCGCCTGCAGCGGCTCGTCCTCACGGACAGCCTTGAGGAGATACCGGAATACCTCATATACGGCTTCATGGAGCTGAGATATGTGAAGATATCCTCCCATATCACGGTGATCCCGGTCGGAGCCTTCGGCCGCTGCAAGGCGCTCAAGACCGTGGAGATACCGGAAGGCGTCACCGAGATATGCCGCGACGCCTTTTTCAACGACTCCTCCATAGAGCGCCTCACCGTCCCGGACAGCGTGACAAGGGTGGGCGGCTGCGCGTTCGTGGGGGTCAGGCGCTTGAGCTACGGCGGGAGCGCGCCGGGCTATCCCTGGGGCGCGTCGAGAGTCCTCGGCAAGCTCAATTACTGACGCGCCGGCGCGCGGAAAGGACGGTGCATATGGGCACAACGGTCTGCGGGGGCAGCAATTTGAGAGCCCCTCTGAAAATGGATTTTTTGCGCGCTCTTGCGGCGCTGCCGGACAGGCAGTGGCCGCCGGTGTATCTGAGCCGCGACGGGAGCGGCGCGCCGCTGTGCTTCAGAGCGGAGGCCGAGGTCGGAGACGCGCTGCGCTGTATAGGCGTCGCGGCGGCGGACGAGGCGCTCGTCTCGCGGCTGCGCGGCGGCGCTGTGGAGGCGCGCGTCGCGTCCGCCTGTCTGCCGGACGGGACGCCCTGCCCGCCGGACGCGCCGGGCGCCTGGGGCTTTATCGCGGAATACGCCTCCGGCGGCGTCGCCGGCCCCGCCCTTGAGGCGGCGCTTCTCCGCGCGCTGGCGGAGGGGCGGGGCGAGGAGGGGACGCTGCGCGAAAAGCAGCGCTATCTCGCGCGGCAGGCGGTGCCGGAGGCGGTCGCCGTGCGCGCGTTCGACAGCATGGCCGCCCGGCCGCTCTGGCCGGACATGGTGCCCGACCCGCCGGTGCGCTTCGAGCAGGAGAGCGCCATGGGCGAGCTGACGCGCGCGCTGAGCTATCGCCTCACAGGGCTGCACCTGCGCCTTGTCGGCAGCAAGGGCGCGGGCAAAAACACGCTGATGCAGACCGTGGACTGGCTTTTGAACGTCCCGCAGTACCGTATGCAGGGCAGCGCCGAGCTCGACAAGCTCGACCTGCTCGGCGGGCCGACGATAAAAAACGGCAGCATGAGCTACCGCCTCAGCGACATGCTGACATACCTGCAGGGCGGGGCGGACGTCGTGCTCGACGAGGGCAACACCATAAAGCCCGAGTGCGCCGACGTGCTGCACAGCCTCACGGATTTTGCCCGCTGCATCCAGGTGCCGGGCTACGGGCTCGTGCGCATGGCGCCCTGCTCCGCCTTTACCATCACCATGAACGAGGACTACGCCGGGACGAACTACATGAACGAGGCCACCGTGGACAGGTTCACGCCCATCCATATGAGCCAGCCCGCCCACATCCGGGAGATGCTGCGCCGCGTCGTGCCCTCGGCGCCGGAAAACAGCCTGCGCTGCTGCGACGCGATCTACGGCGTGATAAGGGACATGATAAGAGCCGAGGGCGGGCTCGAGAGCGAGGCGATGACCATCCGCGGCTTTATAGACGCGCTGCGCGCGGAGCCCCTGCTCGGCCTGAAGGCGGGGCTGCTCGACAACGTGGCCGGAAAGCCGCAGGATCTCTATACGCGCCTGCAGCTTGCCGAGCTCATAGAGGGCGCGGTCGGATGAGCGGCGGGGACGCGGCGCTCGCGCGCTTCGCGGCCTTTGTCGCCTCCGCGCCCGCCGTCGGCATACTCAGCCGGAACCTGCTGTTCCTCCCGGGCGGCCGGGGCGGAGTGGACTCCGTCGAGATAAACGCCGGGCTGAAATGCTATACGGCGGGGCGCGGCGTGGTGATAGGCGGCGCGGCCTATCTGCTGCGCGGGGAGTTTTCCGAGGAGCACTGGCTCGCCGCGCTGCGCGTGCTGCTCGCGCGCGAGGTGCAGCACGCCGCGAGCTCCGACAAGGCCGTCCAGGCGCGCGTGAAGCTCCGTTTCTCGGCGCTCATGGCCGAGCGCTATGGGGCGCAGGGTCTGCTGCCGGTTATCACCGCGGGGCGGATGCACGCGATACTGGAGGACGGCCGGATGGACAATCTCGTCTGCGCGAGGCTGCCCGGCTATATCCCGATGACGCGCTTTACAAACTACGCCCGCTGCCGGTATGCGCGCGAGCGCGCGGGCGCGTCCGACATGGGCGCGGGAAAGCTCGAAAGGCTCGTCTGCGCCGTGGAGAGCCGCGCGCTGACCGGCCTTGTCGCAGACGGCCTGCCCGCCGACCGGGCCTCGGAGATACTGCGCCTGACGGACGCGGCCGTCTTAGCCCCGACCGCGGCGGACTGCGGCGAGCGCGCGTTTGAGCTGCTCGCGCTCTGCGCGGATATCGTCGCGGCCGCCGCGCGCTATATCGCGGACGAGGCCGAGAGCTCCATCTCGCCCGAGGATATCCCGCCGGATTACGCCCGGGACGCCGGCGAGCGCGAGGAGCAGGAGGGCGACGGGAGCGACAGCGGCTTTCGCGGGGCGGAAACGCTGCCCGCGGAGCGGCTGGAGCAGGTGCTGGGCGCGGGGAAGAGCGCGCGCGCCGAGGCGCTGACCGAGAGCGAGACGGCGGAGCTGCTGTTTCAGTCGGTCACGGAGCTGGAGCGGGAGCGCGAGCTGGAAAAGGCCGGGCGCGTCGCCTCGCCCGAGGCCTCCGCGCTCTCGAAGGGCGAGCTTGGGAGCCTGAAAAGCCGCTATGCCGGCGTGAGCTATACCGAGCGCGCGCTCAGACCCGGGTCGGCGCGGCTGCCGGAGACGGAGCGGGACAAGGCGGCGCGGCTGCACGGCCGGCTCGAGCGGATGCTGCGCGAACAGCGCCTGCGCCGCGAGGGCGAGCGGATGGGCGCGGTCTCCATGAAGTCGCTGTGGAAGGTCGGCGTGAACGACGACGACGTCTTCTCCCGCAAAACGGCGGGTCGGGAGTACGGCAGCGCCTTTTTCCTGCTCATCGACAAGAGCGGGAGCATGGGCACGGGCTATGAGCGGGGCGAATCCAAGCTGACGGCGGCGCTGAAAAACGCGGCGGTCATCGAGGAGGCTCTCAAGGGCATAGCCTATACCAAGATCGTGGCCTTCGACGGCGGCACGGACAGCGTGGAGCACGTCGTGATAAAGGACTTCGCCCAAAAGGAGCTCGGGAACCGCTGCATGGACGCGCTCGGCGCGCTGCTCCCGGGCAACGGCAATAAGGACGGCTATTCCATCCGCAGCGCGGCGCTCGAGCTCGCGAAAAGGCGGGAGCGGCGGAAGATACTCGTCCTGCTCTCCGACGGGCTGCCCTCGGGCTATCGCGGCGAGAGGGAGGCCGTCTCCGACCTGCGCTCCGCCGTGCTTGAGGCGCGGGCGAAGGGCATACTTGTTATCCCCATCGTGTACGGCGGCGCGGACATGGAAAAGAGCCTGCCCGTCTACCGGCAGATGTACGAGAAGGGCGTCCTCTGCGCCAGCCAGAGCACGCTCCTCGATGAATTTGAAAAGCTGCTCCTGTCCCTGATAGCGTAAAAAAAGACGGAAAAGGGCGCGCACGAAAAAAGCCTGTCATCCTTCATTTTGGGATGACAGGCTTTTTATGCTTTTTCGCGTTCCGACGCGGCGCATATGCGGCGGCGCAGGCGCAGAAGGACTGTCAGATACGCGCCGCTCATAAAAAAACAGAGTGAAACAAAGAAACCGCGGCTCTTTTAACTGTCCTTAAGGTCGGGGGCTTATCTTGTGCTCACAGGGCAATAATTCATCCCGGGAGGCGAAAAGCATGAATAAGCAGAAACCCTTATGGCCGCTCATATACGGGCTGTGTCTGACGATATTCACCCTCTATGTGCTGCTCGACGCGTTCGTGATACCGCGCGCGTACACGCAGGTGGAGACGGCGGCGCAGACGCAGAGCGGGGCGGAGGAGACGCTGTCCACCCTGTCCGCCGCGGTGACGGACGACAGCTACAGCGACGGCGAGCTCTCGATAACGATAACGCAGTACCGCGAAAACGACACGGCCATATACGTCGCGGATGTGACGCTCGCGAGCGCGGACGCGCTCAAGACGGCCTTCGCGCAGAGCACCTACGGCAAGAACATCACCGCGACGACCTCCTCCATCGCCGCCGAGGCCGGGGCGATCCTCGCCGTCAACGGCGACTACTACAGCTCGCGCGGCGGCTATGTGATACGAAACGGCGTGATATACCGCGCAAGCTCGCAGGACACGTCGCAGGAGGATCTGGTCATATACGCCGACGGCTCGTTTGAGATTATCACCGAGGGGGAGATCAGCGCGCAGGAGCTGCTGGAC
The DNA here is from genome assembly GCA_034933465.1 of Oscillospiraceae bacterium. Classification (GTDB taxonomy): domain Bacteria; phylum Bacillota; class Clostridia; order Oscillospirales; family Oscillospiraceae; genus Limivicinus. The sequence goes on from JAYFNM010000025.1 coordinate 11,746, forward strand.
AAGGGCGCGCAGCAGCTGCTGTCCTTCGGCCCGGCGCTCGTCGAGGGCGGGAGCGTCGCCGTGAGCCGGAGCGAAGAGGTCGATCAGGCCAAGACCAGCAACCCGCGCACGGCGATAGGCGTCATAAGCCCGCTGCACTATGTGTTCGTCGTCTCCGACGGGAGAACCGACGAGAGCGAGGGGCTGTCGCTGTACGAGCTCGCGCAGTTTATGCAGGAGCTCGGCGTCGAGACGGCCTACAATCTCGACGGGGGCGGCTCGTCCACGATGGTGTTCAACGGGACCGTGATAAATCAGCCGACCTCCGGCAAAAGGATAAGCGAAAGAAAGGTGAGCGACATTGTATATATCGGGTAGAAAAAGAATGCGCCGCGGCGCGCTGCGGTATCTGGCGGCCTCCGCGTTCTGCGGGCTGTTCGCCGCCGTGTACGAGCATTTCGGCCACGGGGTGTATTCAAGCTATATGGTGTATCTGTTCCTCTGGCCGCTCCTCGGCGGCATGCCGGCGCTGCTGCTCGCCCTCGCGAAGCCCGCCGCGTTTTACGGGCGGCTCTATCCCGCGCGCGCCGTCAGAGAGCTGTGGGGCGCTGGCGTGGCGACGCTCACGCTGGGGAGCTGCCTGCGCGGCGTGTTCGATATCTACGGGACGACGGCGCCGCTCGTGCGCGCATACTGGTTCGCGGGCACGCTGCTGCTGCTGACGGCGCTCGCGCTGTATATCGCGGGGCGCTTCGCCGCGCCTGCTCAGAAGAGGACGCCGCGGAGCATGGACGCCGCGCAGTAGACCAGCAGCAGCGCCATGACGGCGTTGATGACCTTGCCGTGGCGCTTGAACAGCCGCTCGAAGACGCTGCCGAAAAGCGCCCAGCAGCTCACGCCGATAAGGCTCTGCGCGGCCATAACGGCCGAGAAGCCCGCGAGCTGCCAAAAGCCGCGGTAATACGGCAGCACGAAGGAGGACATGGTCGTAAGCCCGTAGAGCATGGCCTTGACGTTCACAAATTGCAGCGCGATGGCGGCGGAAAAGGTGTTGGTCTGTGCGAGCGCGCCCCTGCCGGAGGCGGGCTTGTCCCGCCAGACCTTCCACGCGAGGTACAGTATGTATGCCGCGCCGACGCAGCGCATGACGGGCTCGATTGAGGGCATGAAGCTATACAGCAGCGAGGAGAAGGCCGCGCAGCAGGACACGAGGATGAAGACGCCGAAAAAAACGCCGAGATTGAAGGGCAGCGCTTTTTTAAAGCCGTACTTGCCGGCGTTGGTCATGGACATGATGTTGTTCGGGCCGGGGGTCAGCGACGAGACGGCGATATACGAAAAGAAGGCGGCGAAATCCATTTGCAGACCTCGAATACTGGTGATTTTTGCCGGGGCGGAGCCTCAGCGCTGGTGCTTGCCCGAGTAGGCGCGACCCCTATGCAGCGGCAGGTCGAATTCCAGCAGGAAGGAGCAGAAGGGCACACGGTCGTTCTCCTCGAGCTTGCGGAAGATGAACACGGTTATCGCGTAGGCGATGAAGGCCGAGGCGACGCCGATGACGACCGCGAAGAGCACGTCCGACGGGTAGTGCGCCATGAGATAGTTGCGCGATATGCCCATGAGGAGCACCACGAGCACCGACGGGAGGATGAGCTTTTTCCCCTTCGTGAGGCAGAGCGCCGTCATGCCCGCGGCGGCGGCGGTGACATGCCCGGAGGGGAAGGAGAAGCCGTCCTCGGCGGGGGAGCCTATCGCCGCCCACCACTGCCTGTAGAGCTCGACGCTCTCAAACGGGCGCGGCCTCGCCACAAGGTCCTTCAGCACGATGTTCGTGATGAGCGCGCCGCAGCAGACGGCGCCGAAAATGCACAGGCCGACTCTGCGCGTTCTCGCAAAGCACATCAGGCCGACGGCCAGCAGCAAAAACAGCAGCCCCTTTTCACCCAAAAGGGTGATGAGCTTCATGAGCGGGGTCAGAAAACCGCCGGCGGCCTCGGCGGCGGAGTGCAGGACGGAGAGCAGCGCCTTGTCGTAGCCGGCGAAAGCGCTGTTGAGCCATTGGGCCATTGAAGACAGCTCCATGAGATTACCTTCCTTCTGTCTGATAAACGCAGCAAGCATATTATACAGTATTTCGACCCGCACTATCAAGAGCAAATTGAGGCCGCGCGCATGGGAATAATTGTAGGCCGCGCGCATGGGAATAATTCCATTGACAGGCATCGGCAAATAGCTTAAAATATAATATGGAGGCTTATTATTGAGCTTGGCATCCGCACAGACGCGGGAAAGGAAGTACCGATGAAGTCAAAAGTTTATTTTACACGCGATATAAGCCCTGAGAACGTATGCAGGCTGATAGAGGCGACAGGGAAGAAGCTCGGCGGGAACGTGGCCGTCAAGGTGCACTCCGGCGAGCTCGGCAACCAGAACTTTCTGCGCCCGGAGTTCTGGCGGCCGGCGATAGAGCTTGTCAAGGGCACGGTCGTCGAGTGCAACACCGCCTACGACGGCTCGCGCGACACCAGCGAGAGACACTGGAAGACCATAGAGGCGCACGGCTGGAACCGCTGCTTCAAGGTGGACCTGCTCGACGGCGAGGGCGCCGACATGCAGCTGCCCATACCGGCGGGAAAGCAGATAAAGACCGACTATGTCGGCGGACACCTCGCGAGCTACGACTCCGCCCTCGTGTTGGCGCATTTCAAGGGTCACCCGATGGGCGGCTACGGCGGGGCGCTAAAGCAGCTGTCCATAGGCTTCGCCTCCTCCTTCGGCAAGAAGTACATCCACGGCGTCGGCAAGCCGGAGGAGATGTGGACGGCCGACCATGACGCCTTCCTTGAGGCGATGGCGGACGCCGCCTCGGCTGTCGCGGGCTATTTCGGCGGCAGGGCGATATATGTGAACGTGATGAAGAACATGTCGGTAGACTGCGACTGCTGCGCCGTCGCGGAGGACCCCTGTATGAGGGATATCGGCATCCTCGCCTCCCTCGACCCCGTCGCCATAGACCAGGCCTGCATAGACCTCGTGTATGCCGCGAAGGATGATCCGGGGCGCGGCCATTTCATAGAGCGCGTAGAGAGCAGAAACGGCGTGCACACCATAGAGGCCGCCGCCGCGCTCGGCATCGGCTCGAGAGAATACGAGCTGACGGAGGGCTGATAAGCCCGCCGATGAAGGACGCATTACAAAAGGCCTGTCATTCCGCCTCAGAATGACAGGCTTTTGCTTTGCGGCAGAGCCTTTGTTCGAATTGCGGCAGAGCCTTTGTTCGAATTATGTTGACTATACGGGCGCAAAAATGTAAAATATATCGATAAGCCTATTGTGAGAGAGAATGCCTTTCAAGGCGGGGGATGCCGATGCCGGAGCACAGAGACAAGGACGCGCAGCGTCTGTCACACGCGTATATCATCTCCGCGCAGTCGCCGGAGGAGAGCCTGAGTACGGCGCGGCGCATGGCCGCCGCCGCCGTGTGCAGCGGCCGTGGCGAGCCGCCCTGCGGGCTCTGCCGCGACTGCCGCAAGGCCGCGGCGGGGATACACCCGGACATAATCGCCGTGCGCCGCCTGTCCGACGACAAGGGCAGGCAAAAGCGCGAGATAGGCGTCGATCAGATCAGGCAGCTGTCGGCGGACGCGGTCGTGCTCCCGAACGAGGCCGAGCGCAAGGTCTATATAATAGAAGACGCGGACACGATGAACATCCCCGCCCAGAACGCCGCGCTCAAGCTGCTTGAGGAGCCGCCGAAGGGCGTGCTGTTCCTGCTGTGCGTCACGAACGCGACGCAGCTTTTGCCCACGGTCCGCTCCCGCTGTGCCGAGATAAACCGCAACGGCGGCCGCGCCCCGGAGGACGGGGAGACGGCGAAGCTCGCGAGGGAGTATGTCGAAGCCGTCGCCGCCGGGGACAGGGCGCAGCTGTGCCGCTGGTGCACCCGCAGCGAGGGCATGGACTCGCGCGCTCTCGCCGCGTTTCTCGACGGCGCGCAGGCGCTGCTGGCCGATATCCTGTGCGGCCGGGCGGACTCTCCGGGGCTGACGACGGGCGCGCTGCTCGCGCTGGACGGACTGCTGCGGCGCTGCGCGGATTATCTGCGCGTGAACGTGGGCGTCAAACATATATTTGGCCTGCTGGCGGTGGACTCCATCGCCGAAGGCGGAAACAGAGGATAAGAAATTGATCGAAGTAGTGAGTATAAAGTTCAAAAACAGGGGCAAATGCTATTTCTTCGCCCCGAACGGCCTGCAAATTGACAGCGGCTCGAAGGTCATCGTCGAGACCTCGAAGGGCATGGAGATCGCCGACTGCTGCCGCGGCAACCACATGGCGGAGGACGGCGCGGTCGTCCAGCCGCTGCGCCCCGTGGCGCGTATCGCGACGCCGGACGACCTGCGCATCGCGGAGTTGAACAAGCGCCGCGAGAAGGAGGCCTTCGAGATCTGCCAGCAGAAGATCGCCGAGCATAAGCTCGACATGAAGCTCGTGGACGTGGAGTGCAATTTCGAGGGCAACAAGACCATGTTTTTCTTCACCTCCGACGGGCGCGTGGACTTCCGGGAGCTGGTGAAGGATCTCGCCGGCATCTTCCGCAACCGCATCGAGCTGCGGCAGATAGGCGTCCGGGACGAGGCGAAGATGATCGGCGGCATTGGCATCTGCGGCCGCCCCTATTGCTGCAACCAGTTTCTGGAGGACTTCCAGCCCGTCTCCACCAAGATGGCGAAGGTGCAGTCGCTCTCCCTCAACCCCACCAAGATATCCGGCAGCTGCGGCAGGCTGATGTGCTGCCTGCGCTACGAGCAGGAGGCCTATGAGGAGCTGATAAAAAAAGTGCCCAAGCAGGGCGCTTTCGTCGAGACCAAGGACGGCTACGGCACTGCCGTGCAGGTGAATCTGCTGCGGCAGACCGTCAAGGTGCGGCTCGACAGCGACAACGACGACACGCTGCATGTCTTTAAATCCAACGAGCTCGCCTCCGTACCCGGCGGAAGACCGAAGGACGGGGAGACGCCCCCCTCGGTGCTGGTCTATGTGCCGGAGGAGCCGGAGGAGCAGGAGGAGCCCGAGAACGACGGCTGGGCGAGGCCCATAGCCCTGCCCCTGCGCGCGCCGGAGACGCCGACGGCGGGCGTGAGCGCGCCGAGGGAAGAGGCCGCCAAGGGCGAGCGCCGCCGCGGCAGACAGGGCAGACCCGCAAAGCCCAGAGCGGAGGACAGACCGGACGCGCCCGCAAAGCAGGAGCAGGGCAAGGGCGAAAGACCCACGCGCGGGCGCAGACCCCAGCGCCGCCCGGAGCAGCCCAGGGGCGAGGGCGCGGCAAAGCCCGCCGCCGCGCAGGACAGACGCCAGAACAACGGCGGGAACAAGGCCACCGTCAAGCCCGTGAAGGTGGAGGCGAAGCCGCAGGCCGACGGCGAGGCGAAAGCCCCGCGCGAGGGCGGCGCGCACAGAAACAACCGCCGCCGCAAGCCCAGACCCAAGACCGGCGGCGAGCCGAACGCGCAGTGACTCAATAATAGAAAAAAGCTGCCATTCTTTGGCCGAAAGGCCGAGGAATGGCAGCTTTTTATACGGTTTCATTTCATGTACATGCCGACGATCTCGAGATCCCTGTCCATGCTGACGGTATAGGTCAGCGTGGAGTTCTCGTATTTGCACACGAGCACGACCACGGCGTAGTTTTCGCCGCTGCTCTCGCTCTTCTGGCCGGCCGCGGCCTCCTTTGAAAAGCTGACGAAGGCGCCGGCCTTGTCGAGCGCCGCGCCCCAGGCGCTCTCGAGCTGCTCGGCGGTGATGCTCGCCTCAAGGTCGTCCCTCAGCTCGGCGACCACGGCGGGATAGTCCTTCGTGTTGATGACCCCGACCAGCGCCTCAGCGCGGGCGATAACGTCGGCCTCGACATACTCGTCGGACAGCTTGGAGGCGCCGCAGGCGGCAAGAGAGAACAGCATGGCGAACGCGAGGAGCAATACTGCGGTTTTTTTCATTGTTTTTTCTCCTTCCTGAACTCGTTTATTACGAATAACGCGGCGGGCGCCGCGCAGACGGCGAGCGCAAGCTCGATATACCAGACCCCGACGCCCGCGAACGACGCGAGAGCCGCGCCGGTGTCGAGCGCCGCGTGGGTCAGCAGGGCGAGCGCGAGCCAGAGCGGCTTTTTCCCGCGCACGGCCCTCATGATCATCACAGACCAGCAGACGTGGAACACGAGCGTACACAGCCGCTCGACCCCGGCGGCGAACATGAGGCTCGGCGCGGCGAGCGGCAGCGGCGAAAACAGCAGCGCCACGGAGTTTATCCCGACGAGCAGCACGGCCTCTATCCCGCCGTGGCCGACGCCGAAGGCGAGCGCGTCCGCCGTGCGCAGGGAGGAGCGCAGGAAGCGCCGCATCACGAGAAAGCGGCCCAGCTCCTCAAAGAGCGCCGCCGTGCAGCCGAGAAACAGCGCGTACAGCCCGGGGTATAGCGCGCTCATGACAGCGTACCAGCCCGCTTTGGGCAGCACGAGCTGTATCAGAGGGAGGCGCAGCAGCACCTGAAACACGAGGAAGGTGCCCGCGCCGAGCAGCAGGGGCTTTACGAGCCGCCGCTCCCTCAGGCACAGCAGCGCGGCCGCGCCCGCGGGCAGGACAATGGAGCACAGCACGGCGAAAAGGCAGCTTATAAAATACATCCCTCACAGCTCCCTTATCTCGCAGGCGACGCCGCCGTTGTCAAAGACCTCCACCAGCGCCCAGCTGAGCTTCCGCCCCTTCCCGGCGGCGCCGGGGTTGAGCAGGATCACGCCGCCGGCCTCCTCATAGAGCGCCTCGTGCGTGTGTCCGAACATGGCTATCCTCGCCCCCTGCTCCTGCGCGGCGTAGACGAGCGAGTCGAGCCTGCCGTAATCCACGCTATAGAGATGCCCGTGGGTTATAAAGGCCTTGACCGGGCCGAGCGGGACAAGCTCCGTGTCCGGCGCGGAGGAGACGAGGTCGCAGTTGCCGCGCACGCTGTAGAGCGGTATCTCCGGAAACTCGCGCTCGAGCACGGCGGTGTCGCGCGCGTAGTCGCCGAGATGGATAAGGACGTCCGGCCGGATACGGCGCACGGCCTCCGCCATAAGGGCGGTGTTGCTGTGCGTGTCGGAAAAAACGGCGGCTTTCATGGCTTCACCTCATTTATCGATTATCATTGCCGGGAGCGGTGAATATAATGTATCGAACAGGAGTGTGGTTTTCGGATGCAGAATTTCGAGAGCATCGGCCGCGAGCTCCAGCGCCGCGGCAAAACAGAGGGCATCAAGCACCTCGCGGAATCGGAGGACGGCAAAAAGCTCGGCCGCATGATAGACGCGAAGGCGATAGAAAACGCGGCCAGAAGCGGCAACAGCGACGCGCTGCGCAGCATCCTCGGCAGCGTGCTCGGCACGGAAGAGGGAAAACGCCTTGCCGAGAGCGTAAGGCGGCTCATGCAGGATTAAAGGGGGCGGCGAACCGTGGGCGAGTTTGAAGACAGGGTGAACAGCATCCTCGGCGACCCAAAGCAGATGGAGAAGATAGCGGGCCTTGCCAAGTCGCTCATGGGGGAACAGACGGAGCCGGATGAGGGCGCGCCGTCGGACGGCGGCTCCTCCGCGGGGGGGATGGGGGATGCGATGCGCTCCCTGTTCGGCGAGGGCGGCGTGGACAGCGAGACTGTCGGCCGCATAGGCCGCATCCTCAGCGCGTCCGGCGCCGGAGACGGCGACAAGCGGGCGCTGCTGGAGGCCATGAAGCCGTATCTCTCCGAAAAAAGGCGGGCAAAGATGGACAAAGCCATGAAGATAGCCCGGCTCGCCAGGATCGCAAAGCTCGCCATGGGAGAGCTGGGGGAGGACAAAGATGTATAACCGCTATCAGGGCAACACCGGCAGGGTGGAGCGCATGAACGACGAGCCGAACCAGCGCCCCTCCGCGCGACCCGGCCAGCGCCGGGAGACGCCTCGGGACTCGCCGAGCCGGGCGCAGCCCGTCACGGCCGTCTCGGGGCTCCTTGAGCAGTTTGGAAAGCTGCTGCCGGACTCGTTCAGAAAGCTGCTGCCGGACGCCTTCGGCGAGCTTGAGACGGAGGACATCATACTGCTGCTCGTCCTGTATCTCATGTACCGCGAGAGCGGCGACAGCGAGCTGCTGATCATAATGGGAGCAATGTTTTTATTGTGAGTTCAAATAAAAACATTGCTCTTTTTTTTACTCTTTTTTCTCTTCGGGCTCCGCGGGCGGCTCCTCCGCGGGCTTGTCCCCGATGTGGGCGCCGGGGGCTTTGCGGAAGACATACAGCCAGACCACGAGGGAGATGACAAAGGCCAGCACGAAGCAGACTGTGCGCACGAGCGCGCTCCCTCCGGCGAGCAGCACGGCCAGAAGCCCGAGCACCGCCGAGACGCCGTACAGCACGGCGACGGCCTGCTTCTGCGTCAGCCCCATGGCGATCAGGCGGTGGTGAAAATGCCCCTTGTCGGCGTGAAACGGGCTTTGCCCGTGGAAAATGCGGCGGAAGAAGGCAAAGACCGTGTCCGCGAGCGGCACGGCGAGCGCCAGCAGCGGGATGAGAAAGGATATTATGGCGTGAAATTTAAAGAGGCCTATGATGGACACCGTGGCCAGCACGAAGCCGAGAAACTGCGAGCCGACGTCGCCCATGAATATCTTCGCGGGGTTGAGGTTATACGGCATGAAGCCGATGCACGCGCCGGTGAGCGCGGCGAGGATTATGGAGACGCTGGGCTCCGACACGAACAGCGCCACGACCAGCATCGTCAGCGAGCTTATCCCGGAGACGCCGACGGCCAGCCCGTCGAGCCCGTCGATGAGGTTGACGGCGTTGGTGCAGGCGACTATCCACAGCATCGTGAGCGGGACGGACAGAAAGCCGATCTGTATCGTGGTGTTCGCGGAGAGGAAGTTCGGGTTGGATATCGCGTCTACCACGACGCCGCAGCGTATCGCGACGCCCGCCGCGAGCACCTGCCCGGCGAGCTTGACCCAGGCGTTGAGCGAGACGATATCGTCCACCGCGCCCATGACGACGATTATGACCGCGCCGACCAGCAGACCCATGACCTGCGTGGACATGTTGACGAAGAGGATGAGCGATATGACGAAGCCGAGAAAAATGGCGAGGCCGCCCATGCGCGGTATCGGGTGGTTGTGCACGCGCCTCTCGTCCTTCGGCACGTCCATCGCGCCGACCTTCTCCGCAAAGCGCTTGACGGGCGGAGTCATGAGGAAGGCGACCGTGAACGCGACAGCCGCGGACAGCAGCAGCTTCAGCCAAAGAGCCATATTTGGAAACATCAGCAATTATCTCCAGTTTTATTTTGATCGGGCGCTCTGCGCGGGAAGGGGGTCAGAACGGCTTCTCCACAAAGCCGACGCGCTTGTACACCTTGCGCAGCGTCCTGCGGGCGACAGCGCTCGCCTTTTCGGCGCCGAGGGTGTACATCTGCTGCAAATAGGCCTTGTCCGCTATCATGCGCAGCGACTGCTCGCGTATCGGGCGCAGCGTCTCTATGACCGCGTCGCCGACGGCGGTCTTGAACGCGCCGTAGCCCTTCCCCTCAAACTCCGCCTCTATCCCGGCAAAGGAGGCGCCGGTGACGGAGGAATAGATGCTCATGAGGTTCGCGACGCCGGGCTTCGCCTCCGGGGCGTAGCGCACGCAGCTTTCCGTGTCGGAATCGGTGACGGCGCGCTTGAATTTCCTGGAGATCTCCTCGGGCGCGTCCAGGATGAACACGCAGCCCTGAGGGTCGGATTTGGACATTTTGGACGTGGGCGTGCCGAGGCTCATTATCCTCGCCCCGACCTTGGGGATATACGGCTCGGGCACCTTAAAGGTCTCGCCGTAGATATTGTTGAAGCGGATGGCGATATCGCGCGTCAGCTCGCAGTGCTGCTTCTGATCCTCGCCGACGGGGATGAAATCCGCCTGATACAGCAGGATGTCCGCCGCCATGAGCGCGGGATAGGTGAAGAGCCCGCCGTTGATGTTCTCGGCGTTTTTCGCGCTCTTGTCCTTGAACTGGGTCATGCGGCTGAGCTCGCCGAACATGGTGTAGCAGTTGAGTATCCAGCCGAGCTCGGCGTGCTCGTGCACGTGGCTTTGCAGGAACAGCGTGTTCTTCTCCGGGTCGAGCCCGCAGGCGATATACTGCGCGAGCTGGGAGATGGAGCGGCGGCGCAGCTCCGCGGGGTTCTGCCGGACGGTTATACTGTGCAGGTCGGCCATAAAATAAAAGCAGTTGAATTCGTCGGCAAGGCCGGCCCAGTTCTTGACCGCGCCGAGATAGTTCCCCAGGTGCAGGTCGCCCGAGGGCTGTATGCCGGACAGCATTACTTTTTTCCCTGAAACAGCGGCGGTATTATCCATTTCCATGACCATTCCTTTTCTTTTAAACGGGGTTTTTCAGAACATCTATGTATTTTACCAAATTAACTTGCGCTTGACAACAGGGAAAATGTAAAATAAGATATTAAATCAAAGATACTATCAGGAGGCTCAGGCTATGAAGGATAAAAAGTGGTTCGACGAGATGGAGGCGCGCATACCGAAAAACGAGGTGCGCACACGCTTCGCCCCCTCGCCGACCGGTTATATGCATGTGGGCAATCTGCGCACCGCGCTCTACACCTGGCTCATCGCGCGCCACGCCGGGGGCAAATTCATCCTCCGCATCGAGGACACCGACCAGGGCCGGCTCGTGGAGGGCGCGGTGGACGTCATCTATAAGACCATGGAGCAGTGCCATATGGCGCACGACGAGGGGCCGGACGTCGGCGGCCCTGTCGGCCCCTATGTCCAGACCGAGCGCCGCCCGCTCTACGGCGAGTACGCCGGACTGCTCATGGAGCGCGGGCACGCCTACCGCTGCTTCTGCGAAAAGGCCGAGTCCGAGGAGGACGCGGGCGAGTTCGACCGCGGGGACGACCCCTGCCGCGCCCTGAGCCGCGAGGAGTCCGACCGCCGCGCCGCCGCGGGGGAGAGCTTCGTCGTCCGCCAGCGCATCCCGCACGAGGGCGCCACCACCTTCCACGACGAGATTTTCGGCGATATCACCGTTGACAACGACACGCTCGACGACCAGGTGCTCATGAAGCGCGACGGGCTGCCCACCTATAATTTCGCCAACGTCGTGGACGACCACCTGATGGGCATCACCCATGTGGTGCGCGGCAGCGAGTACCTGTCCTCCGCCCCGAAATACAACCTGCTGTATCAGGGCTTCGGCTGGGATATCCCGAAGTATGTGCACTGCTCGCCCGTCATGCGCGACGCGCACAGTAAGATGTCCAAGCGCCACGGCGACCCCTCCTATGAGGATCTCATCGCGCAGGGCTATCTGACCGACGCCGTCATAAACTATGTCGCGCTGCTGGGCTGGAGCCCGGGAGGGGAGCGGGAGATATACACCATGGACGAGCTGCGGGAGATCTTCGATATCTCCGGCATCTCCAAGTCCCCCGCGATCTTCGATATAGAGAAGCTGCGCTATTTCAACAGCGAGTATATCCGCGCCATGAGCCCGGCGGACTTCGCGGAGCTCGCGAAGCCCTATATCAGGCAGGCCGTGAAAAACGAGAGCTACGACGCCGCCGCTATCGCCGCCCTGCTACAGCAGCGGACGGAGCTGCTGACCGATATCCCCGCAAAGCTGGACTTTTTTGACGTGCTGCCGGAATACGGCGTCGAGCTTTTCGAGCACAAGAAGTCGAAATCCGACGCGGCGTCCTCTCTCGAGGCGCTGCGCGCGGTGATCCCGGCCTTCGAGGCGCTGGAGAGCTGGACGGACGAGGCGCTGCTGGGCGCGATGGTGCAGCTCGCCGAGGCGCAGGGCGTGAAAAACGCGCGCGTCATGTGGCCGGTGCGCATCGCGGCGGCGGGACGCGCGGTCACGCCGGGCGGCGCGGTGGAGCTCTGCCGCATCCTCGGCCGGGAGGAGACGCTGCGCCGCTTGAACATAGCGGTGGAAAAGCTGGCATAATTTTCAAATGTAAAACACCCCTTTCTGGAGAAAATATCTCAAAAAGGGGTGTTTTTTCTATGTCTCGAAAAATGAAGACAGTCGTCATAAGCTATGCCGCGGCCGCGGCCGTCGCCTTCGGCGTTTATCTGTATATAGGCGGCGCGAACCTCGCGGACTATCGGCTCGCGGCCGGATACAGCTCCGCGCGCGCCTATGAGGAGACGGTGTACGCGGTGCGCGCGCTGAGCGCTGCGCTCGACAAGAGCGTCTACGCGACCGACGGCGGGATGTGCGGCAGAATCTGCGGCGAGGTCTACGCAAACGCCATGGCCGCCGAGACCGCCATGGCCACGCTCCCGTTTTCCACGCAGGAGCTCGAGCAGATATCCGCCTTCGTGAACATTGCGGGCGATTACAGCTATGCGCTCATGGGCGAGGCGGCGGAGAGCGGCTTTGCCGATGAGCAGATAAAGGCGCTTACGGAGATGAGCGAGACCGCGGACGGCCTTTTGCAGGCGCTGCTCGAGCTGCAAAACAGCCTCAACGCGGGCGACGTGATAATGGACAGCAGGGAGCTGCGCCTTGAAAACGTCGCCGGGGACGAGACGGAAAAGCTCAGCGAGCGCCTGCTCGGCTATGAGCAGAGCTTTCAGCCGCTCTCCGCGCTCAGCTACGACGGGAAGTACGGCAAAACGGAGCAGACCGAGCGGGGCGAGCTTGGCGAGGAGGAGATGAGGACGCTCGCGGCGGAGTACGCGGGCGTGGCCGAGAGCGAGCTGAGGGAGGAGGCGGACTACCGCGGCGAGAGCGGTCAGCGCTGCTACAGCGTCGGGGAGACCTACATCTGCGTAAGCCCCGCCGGCGTGCAGAGCCTTGCCCAGTCGCGCCTTGTGAGCGGGGAGAGCGTGAGCGAGGAGCGGGCGCGGCAGACGGCGGAGGACTATCTCGCCGCGCGCGGCTTTGAGGGCTTGAAGCTCGCCGAGAGCGAGAAGGCCGGCGCGATACTCCGCTTGCGCTACGCCGGGACGGAGGGCGGCGCCTTGTGCGACGACAACTGCCTCTCCATCGCCGTCGCGCTCGACGACGGCTCGATATACAGCTTCAACGCCTCACAGTACAGCGCCGTGAAGACCGAGGCCGAATGGAAGCTGACCGAGGAGGAGGCCGCGGCGAAGCTGCCGGAGAGCCTGACGCCCGCGGGCAGCGCCAAGGTGATTAAAAAGAGCGCCGGAGGCCGCGCCGTGCCCTGCTATAAGTTCGACTGCGCCGACGGGAACGGCCGCCGCGTGACGATATACGTCGCCGCCGACACCGGCGCGCAGTGGGATATAGTGCTCGGCTGAGCCGTAGGGAACGACCCCTGTGTCGTTCCGCGATACGCGGCAAAGGACGGCGGCGTACGCGGTGCGCCCCTGCGGGGTAGGGCAAAAGCGGCAAGCCCCCAAAGCCTGTCATCCTGAGCGCAGCGAAGGATCTTTTCCGGTATCACGGCCACAGCCGCGGCGGGAAGATCCTTCGGCCTTTGGCCTCAGGATGACAGAGTAACGGGCGGGCTGCATGTTAAGGGAGAACGGCGCGCGCGGAACGCCCCGCGCGTTTCCCCGCATCAAATGACGCCGTGGCATCGGCCTCCCCACCCGCAGGGAACGACCCCCGTGTCGTTCCGCGATACCGCCCTGTAGGGGACGGTCTTGACCGTCCCGCACCCCACGGAGCGCCGCGAAAAGGCTGTCATTCTGAGGCCGGAGGCCGAAGAATCTTTTTCGACGCCCGCCGTGCGTTTTGAGAAAGATCCTTCGCTGCGCTCAGGATGACAGTTTTGCTGCCGGGCGGTCTACGGCGGATGATTGGACATTTTGTGAAAAATGACTAATGAACGTGTCTCGCTGACGGATTAATTGTATTTGACATTTTATTAACAGCGAGGCTATAATATGGTAAGCTGGTTTTTGCGCCTGGCGCGCGTGTGGTTATTTTGACAAGGGAAAAGGGCATTTTTACCTTGAAACAAAGGCATTTATGCGTTATCATTGAGGCGTTGTACTTTTTCACATTTCGCGCAGAGAAAAACAGGCTCTTTTTAGCACTTTTCCAAAAAAATTTATACAGAGGGGGGTGTGCCAATGTCATTTGAAGCGATAACGAGTATTGCCGAAGCGGAAGCTGAAGCGAAGGCCACGGTCGCCGCCGCCGAAGCGCGGGCAAAGCAAATGCTCTCCGACGCGGACGCCGCCGGCAGAGCCGAGATAGAAGCCGCGGGCGCGAAAGCGGACAGCGAGCTGGCCGAGCTGCGCCGCAGGACCGATGAAAAAACGCGGGACGAGGCCAAGCAGCTTTCCGGCGAACTCGAAGAAAAGAAAACCGCGCTTCGCGCAAGGGCAGAAGCAAGATTAGGAGAAGCAGCGGCTCTCGTAGTGGAAAGGATAGTGAACGACTGACATGGCCATTATGAAAATGAAGAGGCTCAGGCTGGTGGTCGTCCGCTCCCGCAAGGACGAACTGCTGCGTGAGCTTGTCCGACTGGGCTGTGTGGAATTTTCGGAGATCGGGGATGAGATACAGGGCTCGGAGGTTGAAGCACTGCTCAGCCGCGAGAGCACCCGGCTCATGACGCTGAAAAATCAGAACGCCGCTCTGAGCCACGCCATTTCTCTGTTTGACAGGTATTCTCCGGTGAAGAGCAAGCTGCTGTCGGCTCCCCCCGAATACGACGCGGACGCGCTGCTGGACGACAGCGGTATCGACGCCGCGCTGAAGCTCGCGGAGTCCGTCACCGCGGCCGACGACCGGATAAAGCGCATCACCGCCGACGAGAGCCGCCAGAGAAGCGTCATCGAAGCTCTCAAGCCCTGGCTGGAGCTGGACATGCCGCTCGAGCTGGACGGGACCGCGCGCAGCGCCGTCATCATGGGCAGCCTCCCCGTAAAGGTCTCCCTCGACGAGGTGGACAGCGCTCTGCGCGAGGCCGCCGACGAGGCGGAGCTTTTCCGTATATCCGACGACAAGAGCCAGCACTACGTCGCGCTCGTCGTCATCAGGGAGAGCCTTGCCGCGGCGCAGGAGTGCCTGCGCGGCTTCGGCTTCACGGCGGCCTCTCTGGGCGGCATGACGGGCACGGCCCGCGAGTGCACCGCCGCCGCGGAGAACGACCTGAAGGAGCTCGCCGCCGAGAAGGCGGCCTGCGAAAGGTCGATAGCGGACGAGAGCGTGCACAGGGACGCTCTTAAGCTCGCGTCCGACCGGGTAGGCACGGCCACAGGCCTCGCCGAGGCCGAGGACAGGCTCTACGGCACACAGTCCACCGTGATGATGGAGGGCTGGATGCCGGCCGAGTGCGAGGATAAGCTCGCCGCGGTGTTCGATAAATTCGACTGCGCCTGGGACAGCCGCGACCCCGAGGAGGACGAATACCCCGAGGTTCCCGTAAAGCTCAAAAACAACTCCGTGACCAACGCGCTGAACATGGTCACAAATATGTACAGCCTCCCGGCCTACGGCACGGTGGACCCGAACCCGCTGATGGCGCCGTTCTTCATCCTGTTCTACGGGCTGATGATGGCCGACATGGGTTACGGACTTATAATGATAGCGGCGGCGCTGGTCGCCATGGCGAAGATAAAGCCGAGGGAGGGCGCGCTCTCCTTCTGTCAGCTCCTGCTTTACGCGGGCATCTCGACCTTCATCATGGGCGCGCTGACCGGCGGCCTCTTCGGAGACGCGCCGTACCGCATCGTGCACATGATAAATCCCGCGAGCACCTGGGAGGGTCTGCCGTATCTGTTCAACCCCGTTTACGACAGCTCCGTCGTGCTCTACGGCGCAATGGTGCTGGGCGTAATCCACCTGAACGTCGGCATGGCGGTCAGCTTCACGCAGAAGATAAAGGCCGGCAACACGGGCGACGCCATATTCGAGGAGGGCCCGCTGTGGGTCATTCTTCTGGGCGGCATCCTGCTCGCGCTCGGCGCTCTGGGCGTGACGGCCTCCCCGGCCGTGCACACGGCGGGGCTCGCGATACTCATTGCCGGCGGCGCGGCGCTGCTCTTCGGCGCGGGGCGTCATTCCAAGGGCTTCGGCAAGGTGACGGCGGCCTTCGGCTGCATCTACAATACGCTGACGGGCTGGTTCGGCGACGTGCTGTCCTACTCCCGTATCATGGCGCTGATGCTGGCCGGCGGAGTCGTCGCGCAGGTGTTCAACACCATCGCCGCGATGCCCGCGCAGAACAGCGGCGCAAACCCGCTGACGATATTTGTATTCATCCTCATCTTCCTCATAGGCCACGCGCTGAACTTCGGCCTGAACCTGCTGGGCTGCTTCGTGCACGACCTGCGTCTGCAATGCCTCGAGTTCTTCGGCAAGTTCTATACCGACGGCGGGAAGCCCTTCTCCCCGCTGCGGTTTAAAACAAAATATGTCAGGGCAAAAGAGAACTGACAAAAAAATAAAACGCTCATAACCGAGATATATTTATTAGGAGGAAATTAAAATGGATTTTCTTAACACGATCGGCGGTTACGCACTTGGTATTCTTGGCGCGGGTCTGGCCGGCTTCCTCGCGTGCATAGGCTCCGCGAAGGGCACAGGCATCGCCGGTGAGGCGGGCGCGGGTCTCGTGTCCGAGGACCCCGGCAAATTCGGTAAAGCAATGATCCTTCAGGTCATCCCCGGCACCCAGGGTCTCTACGGCTTCGTCATCTGGTTTCTCGCGTTCAGCAAGCTCGTTCCCGGCATGGACATCGGCCAGGGCTTTCAGATAATGTTCGCCTGCCTGCCCGTCGGCCTCGGCGGTCTGCTCTCCGCCATCGCGCAGGGCAAAGTCGCCGCCGCCTCCGTCAACATACTCGCCAAGAAGCCCGACCATTGGTCCAAGGGCATGATCCTCTGCATCACGGTTGAGTTCTACGCGATACTCTCCCTGCTGGTATCCTTCATGATGCTCAACGCCATCACTCTGTAAAAACGATTTGACAGGAGATACTATGAAAGGCACTGAAAAAATAATCGCGCATATTCAGGCCGACGCCAAAGCGCAGGCCGACGCGATACTCGCTCAGGCCGAGCAGCAGTGCGCGAGTATCCGCGAGGATTACGGGAAAAAGGCCAAGGACGTCTACGGAGAGAAGATACGCGCGGGCGTAAAGGACACCCAGGACAGAGCCGACAGCATCGAGCGCCTTGCGCAGATGGAGTCGAAAAAGGCCGTGCTCGCCGTCAAGCAGGAGCTGGTCTCCGAGAGCTTTGAAAAGGCTCGCGAGACCATCGTCGCCCTGCCGGAGGAGCAGTATGTCGCCTTTCTCGCAAAGCTCGCCGCCCGGGCGTCCGTCACCGGCGCGGAGGAGCTCGTCCTCAGCGCGCGCGACAGAGAGGCCGTCGGAGAGAAGGTCGTGAAGGCCGCGAACGCGAGGCTCAAGGGCGGCAGGCTCAGCCTGTCCGACAGCACCGGCGATTTTTCCGGCGGGCTCATCCTGCGCCGCGGCAGCATCGAGGTCAACTGCACGGCGGAGCTCCTTGTGGAGCTGTGCCGGAGCGATATGTCGGCGAAGCTGGCCGGCGTTCTCTTTGAATAACAGCGCACAAAATCCCGATACAGGGAGGGGAAAATTTGGCTACTAAAAAAGAAGCGTATCTCTGCCTGTCCGCCATGCTTCGCGCCCGAGAGCCGAAGCTGCTCAATAACGACAGAGCCGGGCGTATGCTCGACGCGCCTTCCTTCGAGGAGGCCGCCAAGCTGCTCACCGACTGCGGATACGGCGATATGTCCCAGATGAGCGCGAAGGAGATAGAGCAAGCCCTCGCAAAGCACCGGGAAGAAGTGCTCGACGAGCTGGACAATCTCGCGCCGGACAAGGCGATAGTGGACGTGTTCAGAATGAAATACGACTACCATAACGCCAAATCCGTCATCAAGGCCGAGGCCATGGGAGCGGACGCGCGGCGTCTGCTGAGCTCCTCCGGGCGCATCGACCCGGAGCTGCTGCTGACGCTGTACACCGAGGATCGCTGCGCGGAGCTTCCGCCCGTGCTCGGCGCCGCCATAGAGGAGGCCAAGAGCATCCTCGCGCGCACCGGAAATCCCCAGCTTTCGGACTTCATTCTGGATAAGGCGCTGTTCGCCGAGATGCGGGCGGCCGCCAGGGCGAGCGAGAGCCGCTTTCTCGAGGGCTATGCCGCCATACTTATCGACAGCGCGAATCTCAAGAGCGCCGTGCGCACCCTGCGCATGGGCAAGGATGCGGATTTTCTGGCCGAGGTGCTCATCCCGGGCGGGAATACCGATATAGACCGTCTTCTCACCGCCGGAGACAAGGACAGCCTGAGCGCCGTCTTTTCTCACACCGCGCTTGAAAAAGCCGCGGCGCTCGGCGCGGAGGCCGTGGGCGGCAATACGATGACGGCCTTTGAACAGGCCTGCGACAACGCCGTGACCGCGTATCTGTCGGGCGCGAAGCTCGTCAGCTACGGCAGCGAGGCGCTCATCGCGTATATCTGCGCCGTGGAGGGCGAGATAACCGCCGTCAGAATGATCCTTACGGGCAGACTTGCGGGCATAGCGCCCGAGGTCATCCGGGAAAGGCTGCGTGATCTGTATGCTTAAAATTGCGGTGATCGGCGGGCGCGAGACCGTCATGGGCTTCAAAGCGCTCGGGCTTGAGACCTTCCCCGTCCTGGACGGAGCCGAGGCCGCGCAGACGCTCCGCAGTCTCACCAGAGACAGCGACGACTATGCGATAATCTACGTCGAGGAGAACCTCGTACCCCAGCTCGCCGGCGAGATGGACAAATTCAAGGACAAGCCCAGCCCCGCGATAATCGTCATCCCCGGCAGAGAGGGCTCGACCGGCCTCGGCCTCGCGGCTCTGAGATCCGCCGTAGAGCGCGCCGTCGGCACGAACATTCTCGGCGACTGAGCCGGCGAAAATAACCGATTATACCGGGGAGCAGAGCGCAGTTTTCGCCCACCGGGCGGAAACGGAGCGGCGCGAGCTTCTTCGGAAAGCGACATCCCGCGAAGCAAAAGGAAAGGGACAAAAGCAGTCCCGCCCTCTTGAGCTCAAATCGAAGCCCGGTGGAACGGGTTCGATTTGAAAGAGGAAGAAGGAGGGAGCATAGCGCAGTTTTCGCCCACCGGGCGGAAACGGAGCGGCGCGAGCTTCTTCTGACGAAAGGATGATTTAAATGAGCGGAATTATTACCAAGGTATCAGGACCGCTTGTCGTGGCAAAGGGTCTTGCGGACGCCAACGTCTCCGACGTTGTCCGCGTCGGCTCTCAGCGCCTGATAGGCGAGATACTTAACATGACCGGCGATACCGCCTCGATCCAGGTCTATGAGGAGACCTCCGGCCTCGGACCCGGCGCCGAGGTAGAGACCACGGGAATGCCGATGTCCGTTGAGCTTGGACCCGGTATGCTCGACAACATCTACGACGGCATCCAGCGCCCTCTGCCCGAGATGCGCCGCCTCTCCGGCGACTCCATCAAGAGGGGCGCGAACGTCCCCTCGCTCAACCGCGAGAAGAAATGGGAATTCGTCCCCGTCGCGAAGAGCGGCGATAAGGTCGTCGCGGGCGACGTGCTCGGTACGGTGCAGGAGACGACCGCCATCCTCCACAAGATCATGGTGCCGAGAGGCGTCTCGGGCGAGGTCGTCAGCGTGGGCAGCGGCGAGCATGTCGTGACCGACGTCGTCGCCGTCGTCAGAGACGAAAAGGGCAGGGATCACGAGCTGACCATGATGCAGCGCTGGCCGGTCCGTATCGCGAGACCCTACACCAGAAAGTACGTCCCCAACCGCCCCATGAACAGCGGACAGCGCATTATAGACACGCTTTTCCCGATAGCCAAGGGCGGCACGGCCGCGGTTCCCGGCCCCTTCGGCTCGGGCAAGACCGTCGTGCAGCACCAGCTGGCAAAGTGGTCGGACGTGGATATAGTCGTCTACATCGGCTGCGGCGAGCGCGGCAACGAGATGACCGACGTGCTCATGGAGTTCCCTGAGCTCAAGGACCCCCGCAACGGCGAGCCTCTGATGAAGCGCACCGTGCTTATTGCGAACACCTCCGACATGCCGGTCGCGGCTCGCGAGGCCTCCATATACACCGGCATCACCATAGCCGAGTATTTCCGCGACATGGGCTACGACGTGGCCGTTCTGGCCGACTCCACCTCCCGCTGGGCGGAGGCTCTGCGCGAGATGTCCGGCCGTCTGGAGGAGATGCCCGGCGAAGAGGGCTACCCCGCGTATCTGGCCTCCCGCCTTGCGCAGTTCTATGAGCGCGCCGGCTGCGTGGAGTGCCTCGGCTCCGACGAGCGGCGCGGCTCCGTCACCGCCATCGGCGCGGTGTCGCCCCCGGGCGGCGATATATCCGAGCCTGTCTCCCAGGCGACGATGCGTATCGTCAAGGTCTTCTGGGCGCTCGACTCCGCCCTGGCCTACGCCCGCCACTTCCCGGCCATCAACTGGCTGACCTCCTACTCGCTGTATATAGACTCCCTGCGCCCCTGGTATTCCGAGCAGTTCGGCGAGGCCTACATGATAAACCGCGAGAAGACCATGCACATCCTCCAGGAGGAGAGCGAGCTGCAGGAGATCGTCCGTCTGGTCGGACAGGACGCGCTGTCCCCCGCCGACAGGCTCACCATGGAGACCGCGAAGATGATCCGCGAGGACTTTTTGCAGCAGAACGCCTTCGTGGACGAGGACGCCTATTCCTCCTACGCCAAGCAGTTCGGCCTGCTGAACATGATCCTGCATTACGACGAGCTCTGCCGCGCCGCGCTGGGCAAGGGCGCGAACATGAACGGCCTGTTCGCCATCTCCGCCAGAGAAAAGATCGGCCGCGCCAAGATGGCGGACGCCGCGACCTTCAAGGCAGACTACGACGCGATCGACGCGCAGATGAAGAAAGAGATCGAGGATGTCATTGCCGGAGGTGAGGACGAATGATTAAAGAGTATAAGACAATACGGGAGATCGCGAGCCCTCTGATGGTCGTGGAGCACGTCGAGGGCGTCACCTATGACGAGCTCGGCGAGATAGAGCTCCCCAACGGCGAGCTCCGCCGCTGCAAGGTGCTCGAGGTCGAGGGCGACAAGGCTGTCGTCCAGCTCTTCGAGTCCGCGCAGGGCATCAACCTTGCCGAGTCCAAGGTTCGCTTCCTGGGGCATCCGCAGGAGCTGGCCGTGTCCGAGGATATGCTCGGCCGCGTCTTCAACGGCATGGGTCAGCCTATCGACGGCGGCCCCGACATTCTGGCCGACGAGCACAAGGATATCAACGGCCTGCCGATGAACCCCGCCGCCCGCGCCTACCCCGCGGAATTCATCCAGACCGGCGTCTCGACCATCGACGGCCTGAACACGCTGGTCCGCGGGCAGAAGCTGCCCATCTTCTCCGGCTCCGGCCTGCCGCACGCGGCGCTCGCCGCGCAGATCGCGCGTCAGGCAAAGGTTCTGGGCGACAACGAGACCTTCGCCGTCGTCTTCGCCGCCATCGGCATCACCTTTGAGGAGTCCGAGTACTTCATAAACGACTTCCGCCGCACCGGCGCCATCGACCGCACGGTCGTCTTCTCGAACCTCGCCAACGACCCCGCCGTCGAGCGTATCGCCACCCCGCGCATGGCGCTCACCGCCGCGGAGTATCTGGCCTTTGAGAAGGACATGCAGGTGCTGGTCATCCTGACCGATATCACCAACTACGCCGAGGCTCTGCGCGAGGTCTCCGCCGCGAAGAAGGAAGTCCCTGGCCGCCGCGGCTATCCCGGCTACCTGTACACCGACCTTGCGACCATGTATGAGCGCGCCGGCCGCCGTCAGGGCAAGAGCGGCTCCATCACCATGATCCCCATCCTCACCATGCCCGAGGACGACAAGACCCACCCCATCCCCGACCTCACCGGCTACATCACCGAGGGTCAGATCATCCTCAGCCGCGACCTGCACCGCAAGGGCATCGTCCCGCCGGTGGACGTGCTGCCGTCGCTGAGCCGTCTGAAGGACAAGGGCATCGGCGAGGGCAAGACCCGCGAGGATCACTCCGGTACGATGAACCAGCTTTTCGCCGCCTATTCCCGCGGCAAGGACGCCAAGGAGCTGATGACCATTCTGGGCGAGGCCGCCCTCTCGGACGACGACAAGCTCTTTGCGAAATTTGCCGACGAGTTTGAAAAGCGCTATGTCAGCCAGGGCAACAACACCAACCGCACCATCCAGCAGACGCTGGATCTCGGCTGGGAGCTGCTGAGCATCCTGCCCCGGCGCGAGCTCAAGCGCATCAAGCCCGAGCTCATCGAGAAGTACATGCCCAAAGAGTAAGCCCTGAAAAAACTATTTTACGGAGGTGATGCTTTTTGGCAAGCACTGCAATAACCCCGACACGAATGGTGCTAAACCAGCTCAAGGGCAGGCTCAAGACCGCCCGGCGCGGCCACAAGCTGCTCAAGGACAAGCGCGATGAGCTGATGCGCCAGTTTATGGACGTGGTGAAGCTCAACAAGCAGCTTCGCACCCGCGTCGAGGAGGGACTGACCGCCGCCTTCGCCTCTTTGCAGGTGGCGAGCGCGATAATGTCCCCCGAGATGCTCGAGCAGGCGCTGCTGTATCCGCGCCAGAGCGTGGAGCTGGGGCTGAAGTACAAGAACATCATGAGCGTCAACGTGCCGCAGTACAGCTTCCAGACCAAAAACAACGACCCGACCGAGATATACCCCTACGGTTTCGCGCAGACCTCCGGCGAGCTGGACGACGCGCTGGACAAGCTCGCGCGGGTGTTTGAGGATATGCTGGAGCTGGCGCAGGTCGAAAAGACCATGCAGCTGCTCGCGGAGGAGATCGAGAAGACCCGCCGCCGCGTGAACGCGCTGGAGTACGTAATGATCCCTGAGCTCGAGGGGAATATCAAGTATATCTCCATGAAGCTCGAGGAGAACGAGAACTCCACGAAGGTACGCCTGCTGAAGGTGAAGGAAATGGTGCTTCAGGACGCCCACCACTACAAGTAAAGGCCAAAAAAGCGATAAAAGAACCCGCTGTGAAACAGCGGAACGGTCAAGGCCGCTCCGCCGTCTCACAGCGGTTTTTTGCGCCGCGCCACCCCGGACATCGCCCGGAGCGTCCCCTCATCTGTCATCCTGAGCGCAGCGAAGGAGCTTTACCCCGATGGCGCTCTTTGCACGGGAAGGATCCTTCGCTGCGCTCAGGATGACAGTAGGGGCGGCTCTGCGTGGCCGCCCGCCGTTTCGCGGCAATCTGTCGGTGATCGACGGGCGCACACAGGGGTGCGCCCACGCAGGGCGCGGTCTGTATGCCCTCGGCGGTGATCGGCGGGCGAACACAGGGGGGCGCCCCTACGGGGGGACGAAAACATGGCGGTGGGCGGTGGACGAGCACATAGGGTCGCCCCGGCTAATGAATTATGTAAACCTGACGATGCTCGGAGACACGGCACAACGTAGGGAACGACCCCCGTGTCGTTCCGCGCCATATGCCGGAGCTTCGCCTCATCTGTCATCCTGAGCGCAGCGAAGGATCTTTACCCCGATGGCGCTCCTTTACACGGGAAGAATCCTTCGCTGCGCTCAGGATGACAGTAGGGGCGGCTCTGCGTGGCCGCCCGCCGCTTCGCGGCAATCTGCCGGTGGACGGCGGGCGCACACAGGGGTGCGCCCCTACGGGGGGAACGAAAACATGGCGGTGGGCGGTGGACGAGCACATAGGGGCGCCCCGGCTAATGAATTATGTAAACCTGACGATGCTCGGAGACACGGCACAACGTAGGGAACGACCCCCGTGTCGTTCCGCGTCATATGCCGGGGTATCGCCGGTGATCGGCGGGCGCGAAGCGCGGGACGGGCAAGACCGTCCCTGCAAATGATTGGCGGGCTGCCGTTTTATTCCTCCTGTACGATGAAGCCTCCGCCGAGGACGCGGTCGCCGTCGTAGAGGACGGCGGACTGGCCGGCGGCGGGGGCGCGCACGGGCTCGTCGCAGTCTATTTCGACCCTGTCGCCTGCGATACGGGCGGTGCAGGCGGGCGTTTCCCACTTGGTGTGACGCACGCGGACGCTCGCGCGTATCGGCGCCTCGGGCGGCTCGACGAGCCAGTTGAAGTCCCGGGCGACGACCTTCGTCTTGAAAAGCTCCTCCCAGAGGGCGAGCTCCACGGTGTTGCGCGCGGGGTCGATGCGGGAGATATAGACCTTCCGCCCGTCGAAAAGCCCCGGGCGGCGCTGGCCGACGGTGTAGCGGTGTATGCCCTCGTGCCGGCCGACGACCTCGCCGTGCAGGATAAAATCCCCCGGCGGCGGAAGCGTACAGCGCGCGGAGAGCCAGCTGATATAGTCCTTGTCGGGTATGAAGCAGATCTCCATGCTGTCCGGCTTGTGCGCCACGGGCAGGCCGAATTCCTCCGCCAGCGCGCGCACCTGCGCCTTCTCATAGCCGCCGAGCGGCAGCGTGAGACGCCCGAGCTGCTCTTTTTTCAGCCGGCAGAGCATATAGCTCTGGTCGTTCGAGGGGCGACCCTTGTACAGCGCGCCGTTCTCGGCGCGCGCGTAGTGCCCGGTGGCGATCAGCTCCGCGCCGACGCGGTCAGCCTCCGCGAGCAGATTTTTAAATTTCATGCCGGGGTTGCAGAGTATGCAGGGGTTCGGGGTCTCGCCGCGCAGATAGCTGTCCGTAAACGGGCGGCAGACCTTCTCCTCGAGCTCCTTTTTGACGTCGAGCACGGTGAGCGCCATGCCGATGGCTGCGGCCGCGCCCACGGCCTCCGCCCTCGCCCTCTCATCGGCGTTGTCCAGATACAGCCCCTGCACCTCAAAGCCCGCGCGCCTGAGCAGCACGGCGGACACGGCGGAGTCCACCCCGCCGGAAAAACCTATCACGACCTTCATCGTCTGTTCTCCATGTATATCATCAGCACCGAGATATCAGCCGGCGAGACGCCGGATATCCGCCCCGCCTGCCCGAAATTCTCCGGCCGTATCTTCTTGAGCTTTTCCCGCGCCTCTATGCGCAGACCCGTGACGGCGTCGTAGTCGAGCTCCGGCGGGAGAGGGCGGCTCTCCAGCCGCTTGAATTCCTCCACCTGCCTGAGCTGGCGTTTTATATAGCCCTCGTATTTGAGGCTGATCTCGACCTGCTCTATGACAACGCGGGGCAGGGGGGCGCGCTGCGCGTCGAAGGGCGCGAGGTCGGCGTAGCACAGCTGCGGTCGGCGGAGCAGGTCGGCGAGGGAGACGCCCGTGCCGGCGGCGGCGGTTCCGCGCGAGAGCAGCAGCGCGTTGAGCGCCTCCGAGGGCGCGATATGGCGGCGCTCAAGGCGCTCGAGCTCCGCGTCCACGGCGGCGTATTTGGCCGCGACGGCCTGCTCCCGCGCGGGCGGGACGAGGCCGATGCGCCGCCCTATGCCGGTCAGCCGGAGGTCGGCGTTGTCCTGCCGGAGGATGAGGCGGTACTCGCTGCGCGAGGTCATCATGCGGTAGGGCTCGTTGGTGCCCTTGGTGACGAGGTCGTCTATGAGCGTGCCGATATAGCCGTCGCTCCGGCGGAGGCTCATCGGCGCCTCCCCCTTTATCTTCAGCGCGGCGTTGACGCCGGCCACAAGCCCCTGCGCCGCCGCCTCCTCATAGCCGGAGGAGCCGTTGAACTGTCCCGCCCCGTAGAGCCCTGCGAGCTTCTTGCATTCGAGCGTGGGATACAGCTCCGTCGGGTCGATGCAGTCGTATTCGATGGCGTAGGCGCAGCGGGTCATCTCCGCGCGCTCGAGCCCCGCCACGCTGTGCAGCATCCGCAGCTGCACCTCCTCGGGCATGGAGGAGGAGAAGCCCTGAATGTACAGCTCCTCCGTGTTCAGACCCATCGGCTCGACAAAGAGCTGGTGCCGGGGCTTGCCGGCGAAGGTCATGACCTTCGTCTCGATGCTCGGGCAGTATCTGGGGCCGACGCCCTCTATGACGCCGGAGTATATCGGGCTGCGGCCGAGGTTTTCGCGGATTATCTCGTGAGTGCGCTCGTTCGTATAGGTCAGATAGCACACGGCGGTGTTCGTGGGCGGCTCGACGGTGGAATAGGAGAAGGGCTCGATATCCCGGTCGCCCGCTTGCAGCTCCATTTTGGAGAAGTCCACCGTGCGCGCGTTGACGCGCGGGGGCGTGCCGGTCTTGAAGCGGCGCATGGAGAGACCGAGCGTCCGCAGCCGCTCCGCGAGCGGTATGGCGGGGGCGAGCCCGTCCGGCCCGGAGGAGCGGAGCACCTCGCCCACGATGGTGCGCCCCGCGAGATAGGTTCCCGTGGCGACGACGACCGCGCGGCACTCGTATACCGCGCCGGTGTGCGTCGTGACGGAGCGGACGCGGCCGTCCTCCACGCCGATATCCACGACCTCCGCCTGCTTGAGGCGGAGATTTTCCTGCCGCTCCAGCGTGTGCTTCATTATCTCCTGATAGCGCCGCCTGTCGGCCTGCGCGCGCAGCGAGTGTACCGCCGGACCCTTGCCGAGGTTGAGCATACGGTACTGGATGCAGGCTCTGTCGGCCGCCTTCGCCATCTCGCCGCCGAGCGCGTCTATCTCGCGGACAAGGTGCCCCTTGCCGGTGCCGCCGATGGCGGGGTTGCAGGGCATATTGCCCACGCTGTCGAGATTTACCGTGAAGCACACCGTGTCCAGCCCGAGGCGCGCGGCCGCCAGCGCGGCCTCTATCCCCGCGTGCCCCGCGCCGATGACGGCGATATCGCATTTTCCTGCCGAATATTCGATCAATTTGACTGCCCCTTAATTTAAAAAGAATGGAACAATTATAGCAGACCCGGCGAAAAAAACAATGCCCCGAAGCGCGAACGGGCGCGGCGCGGGCATTTTTTCTTATAGGTTAAAATTTTTTCCGCCACCTTGACCGGGGGACGGATACATAATATAATAATAACATATACAGCACATTATATTCGACACACCCCAAAAAACGGCATCCGAAAGGGAGGGCTGACCATGCGCCGAAACGCCGGGAAATTGCGCGTTCTGTGCCTGCTGCTCTGCCTCTGCTTCGCCATCGGCGGACTCGCGGCGCCGAAGGCGGCGGCCGACGGGCAGATAGACAAGGTGCTCGCCACAACGTCGTACACCCCTGTTGCGCTCATGCCGGTGAGCTATATCACCGTGGCGACCGGCACGGAGGGCTGCTATGTGGAGTCCGTCACCTGGTTCGACTCGAACAATCAGGTGGAGACGGACAGCTTCGACACGAACGTATATCATCTGGAGATCTGCCTGTGCACGCTCAACGGGTACAGCTTTTCGGAAGGGCTCGCCGCGTACCTGAACAATTCCGCCGTCTCTGCGACCGTCCTGGACGCGTCCACACTCGTCCTCAGGCGGGACTATACGCCCATGGTCTGGCAGCCGACGGTCGTAAAGCACCCCGGCGCGGAGACCGTGACCGAGGGCGGCTGGGCCTCCTTCGTCGCCACGGCGACCTATGCGACGGGCTACAGCTGGGGCTTTAAGGACACGGTGGGCAGGTCTGTCTCCTGCGCGGATATCTCCTCGGTCTATCCGGGCGTCAGCGTCGAGGGGGACGGCACGGAGAAAATAATAGTCTACGGGATACCGCGCGGCATGGACGGCTGGAGAGTGGTCTGCACCTTTTCCGGTCCCGGCGGCTCCGTCGCCTCCAACGGCGCGCTGCTGACCGTGAACGCAGACCCCGCCAAGGCGACACCCGCGCCCAGCCCCGGGTCTTCCGCCAAGCCCGCCGCGTCGCCCATGCCGTCGCCGGACGCGCACGAGCACGCCTTCCAGGACAAGTGGTCGTCCGACGCGCAGTATCACTGGCACGAGTGCGACTGCGGGGAGAAGCGCGACAAGGCGGAGCACAGCTTCACCTGGACGGAGACCCGCGCCGCGACAAGGGACAGGTCGGGCGAGGAAGAGGGCGTCTGCTCCGTCTGCGGCTATAAGAGCAGCCGCGCCCTGCCCTACAGCGACAGCGCGGACAGCGGCATAGATCTGGGCGGCTTTCGCATAGTGTTTTTCGGCATCCTCGCGATAATCCTGCTCGGCGCGGCCGTTCTCGTGGTACAGGCCGTGCATGAGCGCCGCCGGAGAAGAAGATAGCCGCACGGCCGTGCCGTGACACGCGCAAAACACAGGCGACATAAGGTCTGCAAGATAGAGCGCGGCGAAGGACCCATCCCTGACGATATCGCTTCGGCGATACGGGGGAAGGGTCCTTCGCTGCGCTCAGTATGGCTTTTTCAGACGTGGCACTCGCCGCAGTCGTGTATCTCCAGCTCCTTGGGGTCGTAGGCGATGCCGTTTTTGTCGTAATAATCCTTGACGGCGGCGCGGACGGCCTCCTCGGCCAGCACGGAGCAGTGTATCTTGTGGGCGGGCAGCCCGTCCAGCGCCTCTACGACGGCCTTGTTGGAGAGCTTGAGCGCGTCCTCGATGGGCTTGCCCTTTATGAGCTCGGTCGCCATGGAGCTTGTGGCGATGGCGCTGCCGCAGCCGAAGGTGTTGAACTTGCAGTCGGTGATGATCCCGTCCTTGACCTTGATATACATGCGCATGATGTCGCCGCACTTGGCGTTGCCGACCTCGCCTATGCCGTCCGCGTCGTCCAGCTTGCCGACGTTCCTCGGATGCTCGAAATGATCCATGACCTTATCACTGTAAAGTGCCATAATTTTATCCTCCCGTTACAAAATGTGTTGTATTTATATGAGATGGGGGCGCTGCCCCTTTTCGAGCTCGTCCCAGACCGGGGACATGTTCCTGAGATATTCGACGACCTTCGGCACGACGGCGATGATGTGGTCGATCTCGGCCATGCTGTTATATTCGCCGATGGAGAGCCGGAGCGAGCCGTGAGCCACCTCGTGGGGCAGGCCGAGGCTCAAGAGCACATGGCTGGGGTCGAGGGAGCCGGAGGTGCAGGCGCTGCCGGAGGAGGCGCAGATGCCGTTGGAGTCGAGCATCAGCAGCAGACTCTCGCCCTCTATGCCCTCAAAGCACATGTTGACCGTGCCCGGCACATGGTGCTCGAGGCTGCCGTTTATCCTGCTGTGCGGTATCTTCGACAGCTCCGCGAAGAGCTTGTCGCGCATGGGGATGATCTTCGCCGTGTTCTCGTCGAGATGCTCGAGCGATTCCTTCAGCGCGGCCGCCATGGCGACGATACCGGCCACGTTCTCGGTGCCCGCGCGCTTGCCGCGCTCCTGCGCGCCGCCCTCTATGATGTTTACCAGCGGCATGTTCTTTCTCGCGTACAGCACGCCCACGCCCTTGGGCGCGTGGAACTTGTGCCCGGACATGGAGAGCATGTCGATGTTCATGGCGTTCACGTCGATGGCCATATGTCCCGCGGCCTGCACGGCGTCGGTATGGAAGGGGATGCCCTTCTCCCGGCAGAGCGCGCCGATCTCGGCGATGGGCTGCACCGTGCCTATCTCGTTGTTCGCGAACATCACCGTCACAAGGCAGGTGTCGTCCCGTATCGCGGCCGCCACGTCCTCGAGCCGGACCACGCCGTCCTCGTGGACGTCGAGCAGCGTGACCTCGAAGCCCTGCTTCTCAAGCTTGCTCAGCGTGTGCAGCACGGCGTGATGTTCGAACCTTGTGGAGATGAGATGCTTCTTGCCCTTCCTCGCGCCCGCCGTCGCGGCGGAGACGATGGCCTGATTGTCGGCCTCGCTGCCGCCGGAGGTGAAATATATCTCCTTCGGCTGCGCGCCTATGGCCGCCGCGACGCTCTCGCGGGCTCCGGCCACGGCCTCGGTCGCGTGCTGGGCGAAGGAATAGAGGCTGGAGGGGTTGCCGTATTCTGTGGTGAGGTAAGGCAGCATCGCGTCCAGCGCGGTCTTGCTGACGCTGGTGGTGGCTGCGTTGTCGGCATATACAAACATAACATTTATCCTTTCTGTTTTTAATTCCTATTGATTCTATAGGAATTATAGCACATACTCACGCGTTGTCAATATGTTTCCACTTATTTCCGCACAAAAGATCTTCGAGCGTCACGGAATCGAGATAGGCGTTCGTAATATCGTCCAGCTCCCTCCACATGGGCAGCGTCATGCACTCGCCCGCGTGCTCGCAGCTCACGCCGTCCGCCGTGATGCAGGAGACGGGAGCGAGCTTGTCCTCGATGGAGCGGAGGATGTCGCCCACGCTGTAGTCCGCGGGCTCCCGGCAGAGCCTGTAGCCGCCGTCCTTGCCGCGGGTGCTGTCCAGCAGCTCCGCCTTTTTCAGGCTGCCCACTATCATCTCCAGATATTTCATCGAGTAGCCCTGCCTGTCGGCGATGGTCTTGAGCGAGATATAGCCGTCCTCGGGATGCTGCGCCAGATCGAGCATCACGCGCAGCGCGTAGCGCCCCTTGCTTGTAACATTCAAATAGATACCTCCTGCCGCCGACCGGCGGCCGATACGCCGCGTCCGGCATGAATTCCTATGCAACTAATCTACCATAAGATTGATAGGAATTAAAGAGACAGAACGCAGTTTCCCCCTCACAGGCTGTGCAATTTTTGCACAGCAAATGCAGAAATAAGACTTGCTTTATCTCGCTAATGTGTTATTATACTACCGTAATGAAAAAACAAACTGCTCGGAGGAATGAAAAAATGAAAAAACTCACTGCCGTACTGCTGGCCTTCGCCATGATATTTGCTCTCTGCGCCTGCGGGAACAACGCCGCGCCCGCCGCCACCGCCGCCGCCACAGAAGCCCCCGCCGCGACCGAGACCCCCGCCGACAGCGACCTCGCCTATGTCCAGGCCAACGGCAAGCTCATCGTCGGCATCACGGACTTCGCCCCGATGGATTATAAGGACGACGCGGGCGAGTGGATAGGCTTCGACGCCGACATGGCCCGGGCCTTTGCCGAGTCCATAGGCGTTGAGGCGGAATTCATCGAGATAAACTGGGACAACAAGGTGCTCGAGCTCAACGCCAGGAGCATCGACTGCGTCTGGAACGGCATGACCCTCACCGACGAGGTGCTCAACACCATGAACTGCTCCGAGGCGTACTGCAATAACGCGCAGGTCGTCGTCGTCAACGCCGACGTGGCCGACAAGTATCAGGACGAGGCGAGCCTCAAGGAGCTCAGCTTTGCCGTTGAATCCGGCTCCGCCGGAGAGGCCGCCGCGACCGACGCGGGGCTTGAGTACACCGCCGTGCTCACTCAGGCGGACGCCCTCATGGAGGTTGCCGCCGGTACCTCCGACGCCTGCATCATCGACCTGCTCATGGCGGGCGCCATGATAGGCGAGGGCACCAGCTATCCCCAGCTCAGCTACACCGTGAAGCTCACCACCGAGGAATACGGCGTCGGCTTCCGCGCGGACAGCGACCTGACCGCCGCCTTCAACGCCTTCTACGCCAAGGCCTATGCCGCCGGCACCGTCGCCGAGATAGCGAAGACCTACGGCGTGCAGGAATCCATCATTGCAAAATAAGCCGAAATAGTTTATTATATCAGAGCGTTAGCAATCTAAAGAGCCCGCGAGACCGTCCCGGTCCTGCGGATATACCGAAGGGGTCTGCTGCAAAACGCCTGTCATCCCGAGCGAAGGAGCTCTCTCCCGTATGCCGGTTTCGGATACGCCGGGGAAGGCTCGCCCGGGGGTCTCAATGACAGAGAAGCGTTTTTCGCGGCAGACCCCCTTGAGATGTAAAGAGGTTGGCCATGTTTCAAACTGTTATGACGTCCCTGGCCGAGGGCTTTGGAAAATCCCTTGAGATATTTGCCCTGACGCTCGCCGGCGCGATACCGCTCGGGCTGCTGATAGCGCTGGGCTCCATGGGCAGGCTGAAGGTCGTCAGCTATCCGGTGAAGCTGATAGTCTGGATAGTGCGCGGCACGCCCCTGATGCTCCAGCTGCTGATAATCTACTACGGGCCGGGTCTCATAATGGGGGACAACTGGTGGGGCAACGGCGCCTCCGGCCGCTTCGTCGCGGCGATGGTCGCCTTCATCTTCAACTACGCCTGCTATTTCTCGGAGATCTTCCGCGGCGGCATCGAGGGCGTGCCCCGCGGGCAGCGCGAGGCCGGGCAGGTGCTCGGCATGACGAACACGCAGATATTCTTCAAGGTCACGCTGCTGCAGGTCGTCAAGCGCATCGTCCCGCCCATCGGCAACGAGGTCATCACCCTTGTCAAGGACACCTCCCTTGTCCGCGTCATCGCGGTGTACGAGGTCATGTGGAACGGCGAGCGCTTCCTCAAGCAGGGGCTTATCTGGCCGCTCTTTTTCACCGGCGTCTATTATCTGGCCTTCAGCGGCCTGCTCACGGTGCTGCTGGGCAGGCTCGAGAAGAAGCTCGATTATTTCAGAGTGTGAGGTGAGGGGACATGGCTTTGCTTGAAGTAAGGGCTCTGTGCAAGAGCTTCGACGCGCTCTCCGTGCTCAAGGGCATCAGCTTCTCCGTGGAAAAGGGGGAGACGCTGTCCATAATCGGCCCCTCCGGCGGCGGCAAGACGACCCTGCTGCGCTGCCTGAACTTTCTCGAGATACCGAGCGGCGGACAGATACTCGTAAACGGCGACACGCTGTTCGATTCCGCCGACGAGAGGACGCTGTCCGAGGGCGAGATACGCCGCAACCGGCTGCATTTCGGGCTGGTCTTTCAGAATTTCAATCTCTTCCCGCAGTATACGGCGCTTAAGAACGTCTCCCTCGCGCCGAGGCTCCAGGCGAAGGAGCGCGGGGACGCGGCCGCGCCGCGCGAGACGAACGAGCAGATAGACGCGCGCTGCCGCGAGCTGCTGCGCCGCGTCGGCCTCGGCGACAAGCTGGATTTCTATCCGCATCAGCTCTCCGGCGGACAGCAGCAGCGCGTGGCCATTGCGCGGGCGCTGGCGCTCACGCCCGAGGTGCTGTTCTTCGACGAGCCGACCTCCGCGCTCGACCCGGAGCTGACGGGGGAGGTGCTGAGCGTCATCAGGCAGCTCGCGCAGGAGAAGATGACCATGGTGGTCGTCACGCACGAGATGAGCTTCGCCGCCGCCGTGTCCGACCGGGTGCTGTTCATCGACGGCGGCCTCATCGCCGAGCAGGGCACCCCCGCGCAGGTGCTGCAAAATCCCGCCGAGGAGCGGACAAAGCAGTTCCTCCGCAGCTACGAAAAATAAGGCCGGAAAAAAGCCTGACACAGAAGGGTTAAGTCCCATAGGTACACTTTGTGACCTATGGGGCTTAACTATCGGTACGGGACAACAAAGCGTGTACATTGCTAAAATTCGGTGTACACGCTTTTAAACTTAGATATTTCCACCTCGTTACTCCTATGTATTGTGAATTGTCTTTATTCAGATGCCGGAGACAGAATTGGGCAAAAAGTCTTTATATGCCCAGCAATACCCACCGGCGTGCTTTTGCACACCATTTGCCGCATCGCGAATACTTTTGGCGCTGACGCCTACTTCTCTGGCGGCGGCAATTGTTTCGAATTCTGCCACAATGTTTCAGGTGTCGTCCATTTGAAGTATCCATCGGCCACGAGGCTGTTTGTTAACTCTTCCCACTTCTCTTGCCGCTTGCATTTCAGCTTTTTTCTGTTCTCGCTCTTTGGCTTTGCGAGAAGCACTTTGTTTGGCAAAGAACAATTTCAGCGCCTTATCTCTCCGTGCTTCAAATTCACCAGCACGTTGTGGATCTCGCACCATTTCTTCTTCGAGTATTATGATTTCGTTTTCGTAGTCTTTTATTTGCCTATACGCAACAGCATACGCATTGTACAAGGCTGGGGCGCAATAGCCGTTATATCGAGCCCTATCATATAAAGCAAGAGCTGCTTTAATGTGACCGTCGCGCCGAGCTATTTCGCCTATTTCGTAAAACTTGAACCCGGCATCAAATCCCGCTTCCCGGTCGTTAACATTCTTAATCTCGTTCAGAGGGACCCGCGAATGTGAAGCAACAACTGTAACCGCATCACGCGAAACGGAAGGCTCTGTTACAATTTTCGTTGGGGCAACAGCCCTTTGTGATTCCTGCAAAAGCAATTCTCCCACGTCACCGCAACTCAAGGACTTCAGTTGGCTTATCTTGTAGTAGACTCATCTTCGCCCCCCTCTAACATAGAAACTGGATTTGTACTTCATTAACACTTCCTTGATCTCTGTCCAGCTCCAGACATTTTCACCGTCATCTTCAAAGACTTTGCCATGACTTTTAGGGCCATCGATCTTCATCTGTGAGTAGTTATTCTTAAAGGTTGGCACATAGAGTTCAGGGTGCGCCTGATCACTACAGAGTTGTTCAAGCATCGTCAGCGTGACAATCCCGGCAATATCCTCCGCCTCAAAAAAGGCTCGGATGATCTTATGATTATACTGTTTCGGTTTCATTGCCCATGTTGGAATCCGCTGGGCGGCCTTACCACGATAGTCTTTTGGTTCATTATGTCTCTTTTTGGGATTGTATACCTGCGAGGCATTTTCAAATGTTTTTGCAATATACCATCTCAGGCAGCTTTCAGCAGCTTCGTCCTGACTCTGCTCAGACAGGTTTAGTGCAAGGAAAAACTTATCGTAAATGTCAGCATCAACATTAACTGTCAACTGCTTGTCCATATTAGTACGTCCTAATTGGAAGAAATCTCACATATAAAATATACCTGCGTGTAGTCTATTAGTCAATACAAAAGACCCATGCAAAGCTGTATTACAGCTATATTAACACAGCGTCTCTCAACTCATCCGACATTCTCAATGAAGATCGGTTGTTTGAAAATAAATTTCGGGTTACTAATATGACGCATTTAATTGCACTAAATATTATAGGCGTTGAAGCCGGCCAAATTTCTTCTCATTCTGATATAGCTTTCTTTCAAAATCTGTGCTAATATGTCTTGCTATGGCTACAAAAAGAAGGCCGCCGACACCAAGGACATCGTTCCGAATGAGGAAGCGGTGGCAGTGGTCAAACGCATTTTCGAGCTGTGCGCCTCCGGCAAGGGCTCCAGCCAGATTGCACGTATCCTCACAGTGGAGCAGGTGTTGACGCCGGCGAACTATTTTTACCGGAAAACCGGCGCATCCCATGTCGGGCTGGACACCACAAGACCGTATGCGTGGTGCGGCAGCAGCGTGACCGGCATTCTCGACAATAAGGTCTATATTGGTCCTATGCCGGGTCTGCGTACTGCCTCGCTGTCATACAAGAACAAAAAGCTGATCCGAAAGCCGGAGAGCGAGCAGGTTTTGGTAAAGGACGCCCATGAGGCTCTAATCACCCAGGAGAAGTGGGATATCGTGCAGGGTGTGCGCAAGCACAAAAGCGTACGCCCAAGCATATGGACGAGCCGAACATGTTCTCCGGCCTTGCCTTCTGTGCCGGCTGCGGCAAGCCCATAGTGCTGTACAGGGCAAGCACGATCAAGGAGCCGCAATACTGCTTCAAGTGCTATACCTATGGCAAGCGCGGCAAGACCGAATGCTCCTTGCACCATATCCGAGAGCAGAATCTCATACAGGTTGTGCTGGACGCTCTGCGCCGGGTCGCGCATTTTGCGCGGCTTAAGGAGCGTCAGTTCGCTGCCTACATCAACCAAAAAAACGCTGGAATTGCGCAGGGAGATGAACTTGCTGCAACAAGAGTTGGACGCCATGTGCCGCAGGAGCGGAGAGCTCTCCGCCCTGTTTAAGCGTCTCTATGAGGACAACGTCCTTGGCCGGGTCGCCAACGAGCAGTTGCGTATGCTCTCTGCTGATTACAACGCCGAGCAGAAAATGTTGGTAACTGCCATTCCGGAGAAGAAAGCGCGGCTGGAAAAGCTGAACGCGTCGGCAGCCAATGTGGACGCCTTCATTGAAAAGGCGAAGCGCTACACCCCAATTGACGAGCTGACCCCGGAGCTGCTGCGGCTGTTTATCCAGCGTATTGAAAATGGACAACGCTCAGTTAAGCATTCCCACAGTGCCATGCAAAGCATCAATATCGTCTACAGCGACATCAGCGCTATGGATAGTCCAATGCGCCTCGGCGAGCAGGAGCCGCACATCGCACCGGCAATTACGGGCAAAGAAGACATCATCAGGCTGTTGGAATAAACAGTGTTATGGCGGGCAGCTTCCACTGCCCGCCCCTTTACATAAGGTGTGGTCATAAAATGTCCCTATGAGCGCTAACAGAAGCTGTTTCCGACTTCTGTGTCAGGCTTTCGCAGCAGCGGGGGCTTACTGTCCGAGCGTCAGGCTCAGCTCCGCTTCCTCCCCGTCGCTCCTGCCGGTCTCTGTAAAGCCAAGCCTGTGGTACAGACCGCAGGCCACCGCGTTTTCGGCGGCGCAGGTCATGAGGACGCGGTCGGAGCTGCCGAAGGGCTTTTGCGCGATATATTCGAGAGCCTTTTCGAGCGCCGCCCGGCCGAAGCCGCGCCCCTGAAAGGCCGCGTCTATCATCAGATGCCAGACGTTGTAGCTCTCCTCGTCGTAGTCGTATATGACCATCAGGTAGCCGACCATCCTGTCGCCCGCGTATACGCCGAAGGGGCTGCACTGACTGTAGTATACATAGGCCTGCGCAAGGCTGCGGATGGGGTGAGATACGAATTTATCCTGCCCCGGCGCAAGCCTGAGATTGAAGCAGTCGATAAAAATTCGACTCGTCTATTTTTTTTAAGGTGATTTCCGCCATGCTTCCTCCGTGATAAAAAATGTTGTCTTTCCGGCGGCGGGCCCGCCGTAGCGGCCGCCGCAGCGCATCTACCCCGGCCTCTACCCGAAGTAGAACAGCTCCTCAAACTTCCTGTCCAGCGCGATGCAGAGGATGAGCGCCAGCTTCGCGGTCGGATTGAACTGCCCGGTCTCGATGGCGCTGATGGTGTTCCGCGAGACGCCGACCATTTCCGCAAGCTCGCTCTGAGACAGGTTTTTTTCCGCCCTCGCTGCCTTCAGGCGATTTCTGAGCGTCAGTTCCGGCTTCATCATGCGGCCAGCACGCTTATAACGTGACAGGCAAAGAAGCCTGCCGCGGCTATCGCGCCGAAGATCGTGGTCGTCAGCAGCGCCCCGCTTTTGGAGACGCGGTATTTTCCGTAGGCCTCCGCCGCCATATACGCCCAGAACATGCTCATGGGCACATGGTTGCTCTGCCCCGTGAAAAGGTTAAAAAATATAATGACGGCAAACAGCGAGCAAAACGCCGCAACGCCGTAGCGCCGTCCCTTGTTTTCCGCGTAGGTCGCGCCCTCGTCTTCCTTCGATTCGCGGCTCTTCTTCAGTATTTCTTCTCTGTCCATAATAAAGCACCTCCCACTAAACTTGTCAATATGACAAGTTTTATTTGCAGTACGCAGTCTAACACCGCCAAGCAAACTTGTCAATACCCGCGGCAAAGTTTTTCCGAAAAATTGCGGCGGCTCCGGATGGAGCCGCCGCAGACCTTTATTGGTTCTATAATAAATGCTGGGGTAGGCATCCGAAGAGTATGAGCTACACCCAACATTTTTTAAAAATTAAGAAAAAAAGGTAGAGCATAGAAGAAAAATCCTTTAAGATAAAAGCGACCAAACCCAATCAGAAAGGAATCAACTATGCTCTATGAAAGATGATACAGCAAAACTACTTG
>JAYFNM010000026.1:0-2988 GCA_034933465.1 Oscillospiraceae bacterium
GATCCTTCGCTGCGCTCAGGATGACAGGGGTAAAAACAGGAAGACAGGGTAAAAACAGGATGACAGGGTAGGCCGGGTTTCAGTGGGACGCTGAGCTTACTTTTTGAAGCTGTCCTTCAGGGCGACGGCGCGGTTGAAGACCAGATGGCCGGGGGCGGCGTCGCGGTTATCGAGGCAGAAATAGCCCTGGCGCATGAACTGATAGCCGACGCAATCCCTGCCCTTTACGGGCAGCGGCGCGTCCGCGAGGCAGGCCTCCACCTTGCAGCCGCTGAGAGTGACGCAGCTGTCCGGGTTTACATAATCAAGGAAATTCTTATCCGCCCCATCCGGGTCCGGGTCGGTAAACAGGTAATCATAGAGGCGAACCTCCGCGTCAACGCAGGTCGCGGCGTCGGCCCAGTGGATGGTCGCGCCCTTGACCTTGCGCCCGTCGGCGGGATCGCCGCCGCGGCTCATGGGGTCGTATTCGCAGAGTATTTCGGTCACTTTGCCGTTTTCATCCTTGACGCAGCCGGTGCAGGTGACAAGATACGCGCCCTTAAGGCGCACTTCAAAGCCGGGATGCAGGCGCTTGTATTTCGGCGCGGAAACCTCCATGAAGTCCTCCTCCTCAATCCAGAGGTCTCTGGAAAAGCTGAGCTCGCGCGTGCCCGCCTCGGGCTTTAGAGGATTATTCTCGACGGTCAGCAGCTCGCTCTTACCGGCGGGATAGTTGGTGACGGTGAGCTTCACCGGGTGCAGCACGGCCATGACGCGCCGGGCGTTCTCGTTGAGATCGTCGCGCAGGCAGCTCTCGAGCAGCGCCCAGTCCACAACGGAGTCCACCTTCGACACGCCTATCCGCTCGCAGAAATCGCGGATGGACTTGGAGGTGTAGCCGCGGCGGCGCAGGCCGCAGAGCGTCGGCATACGCGGGTCGTCCCAGCCGGAGACGCGGCGCTCCTCGACGAGCTGGCGCAGCTTGCGCTTGGACATGACGGTGTAATTTATGCCGAGCCGCGCAAATTCTATCTGCCGCGGCCTTACGCCGGGGATGGAGACGTTCGACACGACCCAGTCGTACAGCGGGCGGTGCGCCTCATATTCGAGCGAGCAGAGCGAGTGCGTGATGCCCTCGAGCGCGTCCTGTATGGGGTGGGCAAAGTCGTACATCGGGTAGATGCACCATTTTGTGCCCTGCCGGTGGTGCTCGATATAGCGGATGCGATAGAACACCGGGTCGCGCATGTTGAAGTTGCCACTGGCAAGGTCGATCTTTGCGCGGAGGGTGTATTTCCCCTCGGGGAACTCGCCCTCTCTCATGCGGCGGAAGAGCTCGAGACTTTCCTCGACAGGTCTGTCGCGCCAGGGGCTGACGGCGGGATGCGAGGTGTCGCCGCGGTATTCCTTAAACTGCTCGGGCGTCAGCTCGCAGACATAGGCGAGCCCCTTTTTGATGAGCTCTATCGCGAATTCGTAGGTCTGCTCAAAATAGTCGGAGCCGTAATAGAACCTGTCGCCCCAGTCGAAGCCCAGCCAGCGGATATCCTCCATGATTGCGTCCACATATTCGGTGTCCTCCTTGGCGGGGTTGGTGTCGTCCATGCGCAGATTGCAGATGCCTCCGAAATGCTCGGCTGTGCTGAAATCTATGGTCAGGGCTTTGCAGTGGCCGATGTGGAGATAGCCGTTCGGCTCGGGCGGAAAACGGGTGTGTATCTGCATACCGTGGCAGCGGTTCCCCTCGGAAAGATCCTCCTGCACAAAAGCCTCAATAAAATTCCTTGCGTTCTCTTCCATATTAATCCTCTCCTGTCTGAAATCTTACATATTATAAACGATAGGAGTGGTAAATACAATAAAAATGTGGTAAACTGAGCTATACATACATTATGTTTTCGGAAAAGAGGCGGAAATATATGGGCGATACATTCGACGTCATCATCATAGGCGGCGGAAGCGCCGGCACCTCCGCGGCGCTGACGTGCATAAACCGCGGGAAGACCGTCGCCGTCATAGCAAACGGAGTGGAGACAAGCAGCCTTCACAAGGCGGAGAACGTGACCAATTACCCCGGCTTTCCGGCAATGACCGGCGAGGAGCTGGCCGAGAAGTTCAGAAAGCAGCTCGAGGGGAGCGGGGCGCAGGTGATATCCGGCAGGGCGCTCTCTGTGCTCCCGATGGGCGGCAGCTTCGGCGTCGCGGTCGGGAACGACTTTTTCATGTGCACGGCGGTGATAATCGCGGCGGGGATAACCCGGGAAAAGCTCTACCCCGGCGAGGCGGAGTATCTCGGGCGCGGCGTGAGCTACTGCGCCACCTGCGACGGGATGCTCTACAGGGGCAAAAAGGTCGCCATAGTAGGCAACAGCGAGGAGGCGAGGCAGGACGCGAAGTTTCTGCGCGATATCGGCTGCACCGTGCTCGATTTCGAGGAAAACGGGAGGTATGAGATATCGGGCGGGGACAAGGTGGACCGGCTGCGCTTCGGCGGAAAGGACTATGAGGTGGACGGCGTGTTCATAATCAAGGACACGGTCTCCGTGACAAAGCTGGTGCCGGGGCTCGAATACACAAACGGCGGCATTGTCACGGACCGGGAGATGGCCACGGCGGTTCCCGGCGTCTTCGCGGCGGGGGACTGCACCGGCAAGCCCTATCAGCTCGCCAAGGCCGCCGGAGAGGGGAACATCGCCGCCCTGTCCGCCTGCGGGTATATCGACAGAAAGTGAGTTATGGATTCTTGACAATTTTTTATTATTTAAATTGTCGGTATTGACAAAAAATAAAGCATATTATATAATCTGCTCAATTCTATTTTTGCGCTGTGACAGGCAGGAGTACGCGGCAGGCGGATTTCAGAGAGGGGACGGCCGGTGTGAGTTCCCATGAAGCGCCGCGGAAGGTCGGCCTTGAGCGCCCGGGGTGAAGGAAAGTCTGCGTAGCCTCGGCGTATGACCCGCGTTAGGGGTCGGGAGAGCCGCTTTATGCGGAATTCAGGTGGTA
>JAYFNM010000027.1:0-34039 GCA_034933465.1 Oscillospiraceae bacterium
CAGCCGTTCATACAGCCAGTCGTAATCCATTACGTTTTCCACTTTTCGCAAAAGATGGTCTTGCGGCACCAGCTCATCTATGTCCACCATCACGACCTCGTTCCGGTTGTCCTTCTTCCACGCTTCCATGTATGTTCCCCCCCTCTTCGGTTGTGCCTCTATTATACCGTAAAAACCTCCCCTTGTGGGAGGTTTTTTGACAAGATGAAGACGCCATCTCGGTCAATTGACCAAGATGGCGTCTTTCTGTTTTTGTATCAGAGCGGACACCTGACGGCGAAACCGCCGGCAAAATAATAGGTGTTCGTCCAATACACGTTTGGAGAAGGACACGAGTTTAATACAAAATGCACACGGTAGACTCGTTCCCGGTTGTTCCGTTTGCTTTGTGCACACCCTTATAATATATCACATTTCATGGTTCAATTACTGTATGGGAAATCTCTCCAGCATGTATTATGATAATCCTCTCTTCAAAAAATCAAAGAGCATATCCAGCCGTTGCTCTATAGTTTGCGGGGTCGGCATCTCGTCTTTGTCGAAAAGGATGTCATAATAGTTCATCGAAACATACCCTATGATTCTCGATATAAAGTCAGGCGGATACCTCTTTGTAAAGTTTTTGCCTGCGATTCCCGCCTCTACGACTTTTATATATGAATCACTGATGCCGGGTAAATATTTAACCTCAAACTCCTTCTTTACCTGGCTTTGTTCTTTTACGAACTGTGTGCCGAATTTCCAAAGACCGGGATTTTCTCGCATAAATTCTGTACCGGCTTTTGCCTGTGCTTTCATGATATCAAAGAAATCATTATCCTCTTGTTTCACATCCTCCATCATTCGGGCAAAATATGACTGTTTGATTTTGACGGCATCCTCAATTATAGCGAAATACAATGCCTTTTTATCTCGGAAATAATGATAAAACGTTCCTTTTGACGTTCCCGATACCTTTATAATTCTGTTTATCGATGCGGCATCGTAGCTGTATTCTCCGAATTCTCTGACTGCCGCATTAATAATATCGTTCCTTTTTGACATAGTTTACTCCTTAGTATCCTGCCGCTTTTTTACGCTTTGTTTTTATTTTGTTCCATACCTTCAGTTTCAAATATCCGATAGCGATCACACCTGCCGCGATCAGTACCCACCAATACCACTCCATTTCATGTACCTCACAAAAATAAAATAATATGTTATTGCAGACCCTTTCTGATATGGGGAGCCATCAGTACATATACGACAGAACTGATTGCCAATATAATCAAAATACAAATCATTAGTTCCAACCAGGTATCGTTCTGCGAAAGAATCATGTCGTTTGCTTTGTATGCCCAGTAAAAAGGAGACCAGTAAAAAAGCACCTTCCATCCGCTGTGGACCAACTCATAGCCGGCTATCGATCCGGCCAGCGGCAAGAACATCAGTTTGACGCTTCCGGCGGCTTCCATCACATCACTGCTGTTAAGTCCCTGTAAAAACCCGATCATCATACTTAAAACAGTTGTTGCGAGAACGACGAGCAGAACCTTGATTATGTCAACCTCATGAAAGCCCGTTATATATACACAAGCGATTGTTAATACCAGCGTAAATACAACTCCTGTAAGGCTCTTACCCAAGATGAAGGTAGTGCGTGACACAGGCGAAACATTGACAGCGCTCACTGTGTGGTCAGTTTTTTCCTCCAATATGTTAAGCGCGATGATCATGCCTGCGAGAACTGCATTTAAAAGAAGTAACGCATTAACCATGAGCTTTTTTAATTGAGGTATTTCCCGCCCGAACTCCACAATCTCGGTACGCGAATCCTCGAGCTTCGATCCCGTTTCATATAACGTCTTGATCAGTTTGGTATACTCCAAAACTGCCTCGGGTTCGTTGCCCTGTGCCAATATGATATATTCTCCTGCTTCCTTGACAACACCTAGCATGCTGTCCCTTTCCATGACTCGTTCTTCTACAGCCTGCTTGCTATCATAATATTCAATATGAGCAAAGTTGCCAAAGTAATTCGCCTGCTCTGTATTTTCGTTTTTCATCATGGCGATATTTACAGTAGTATCGTTGATACTGGGCGTGATAAGATTGATCCCAATAGCAACCACCAAAGGAAGGATAATAATTAAAAGTGGTATCGCTTCTCGCGTGTTGACTTTTAGATCCCTTGCAAAGAGCGACCATGTTTTTTTAAGCATACACCATTCCTCCCTATAGATTCAGCGTTTTCCTGAAACGCTTATCCGTTATAATGAACAGTAATACACCCGCGACAAGGAAGCCGGCGCTGGCAAAAAGCGTATACATCATGTTCCCTTTTGCGGATATTACATCCTTTAAACCCTGTATGATGGGGTTCGATGGAATTATTTGTACCCATTGGGGGTTCCAGCCCGGCAGAAAATAAGATATAGCAGGCGCCATCATCAGTATTAGGATGAAAAAGATTGTTCCGAAGGCTTTTGTTATGTCCTTGTAGAAACTTGCAATCATAAGGCCCACTACTGAAGAGAAAAAGCTGGTGGTCAGCAGCAAAAGCAAAATGAGCACATAGTTGATCTTGAAACCCATAACGGGCACCAGCACAATCAGTCCGGATACTGTTGCAGTTAAAAGAACCACGAGTATCTTGCTCATAAGATACTGCGCTACCGAAGATGCTGTAACCGCATATGCCTTTATCACACCTTCGTTTTTATCAAGGAAAACATATGCTGCCATCACAAACATACCCATAAGGCAGCTGTTAAATGCCAGCAACGGTGCAACAGCGTTTTCCCTGTCATTCAAAGGTGTGTACCCGGTTGCAACTAAGTGTACCTTCTGACTGTCAAAGCTTTGTTCCAACTCATCCTCGTTGATATTGTGCAGCACAGATAGCAGATTTTTCAGTCTCTCTGATTCATACCCTTGCAGGTAGTATTTATAGCGAAGCTCATTGTTTGCGTCCAGCGAAACGGTTGCGCCAACCTTTTCCTGCGTGTCGGCAAGTGTTCTAACTATGTCTTCACTTTCCAATATATAAATATTTTCGGCTTCTTTCTCTACAAGCTCCGCAGCATATTCCTGACCTCCAGCTTCCAGGGTAACTTTATCCATCTTTCCATCCGTATCCTCCCACAGCAAACTGTCTCTGACGAAATCTGCTGCCTGCTGCGGCAGATCAAGATATAAGTATCTCGTTTCTTTCATTTGAGAATGCTCCG
The DNA here is from genome assembly GCA_034933465.1 of Oscillospiraceae bacterium. Lineage (GTDB taxonomy): Bacteria > Bacillota > Clostridia > Oscillospirales > Oscillospiraceae > Limivicinus. Next base: position 3,210 of record JAYFNM010000027.1, read on the forward strand.
GAATCGCAAAAAGCAATACTGCCAGCAAAACCAAAGCAAATGCAATTTCAATATAAAAGTAAAAGCTCCGGGTAGCCAGGATAAGCTCTTTTTTAAAGCTACTTAAGAGTTTCATATTAAACTAACTCCCTTCCTGTCACTTTTATAAAGATTTCTTCGAGTGTTGCCTCCTTCGTATGCATGGTCAGGATCTCGTTTTCGTCTATGATCTGCTTAAACCGAGTCCGATCCTCTGACTGTATTGTGGAAAACGTATTTTTCAAAACAACATCGTCTTTTTTGTACTCCACATCAACCATCTTTTTACCGTATCGCAGCTTAAGGTTTTTCGGTGAATCAATCAGCTTGATTTCTCCATCTACAATAAACGCCACGCGATCGCAGAGCTCATCCGCAATAAACATATTGTGTGTCGTTAAAAATACGGTGACACCCTGCTCGTTGCGCGCTTTGATAATATCCTTGATCGTTGCAGCGATAGCCGGGTCCAGACCTGTCGTAGGCTCATCCAAAAACCACAGTTCAGGATCATTCAGCATTGATCTCGCAAAAGTCAGCCTGTGCTTCATGCCTTTAGAAAATTCACCTGCTCGTATGTTTTCTTTACCCTCAAGCCCGACAATTTTGATCAGTTCCATCGGATCACGGGTCGGTACATCAAACAATTTGCTGTAAAAAGTAAGATTCTCCTTCGCGGTCAGTTTGCTGTATAAATTGGACTGTTCAAACGAAACCCCTATGTGATTGAACATCTCGTTCCTTAGGTGTTTTACATCATAACCGGCTACGGTAACATTTCCTTTTTGTAAACTTAGAAGTCCCGTTAATACGCCTTGGGTTGTCGATTTTCCTGCGCCGGAGGGCCCGAGAAAGCCGAAGACTTCGCCTTTTTCTACCTCAAAACTAATATTCTTTACGGCATATTTGTCATCATTTGAGTACGAATGATACAGTTCTTCAACTTTTATCATAAATAAAGCCTCCAAAATATAAGTAAACTTTCTGACCTAAAAGGTCGCTATAGACCACCAAGTACAGACCATCTGGTCTAATCATATCATATTAATCAACGATGTCAATACCTTTATACGCAAAGCGCTGTAATTTTTGTCTGACTTTCGTCTTTAATTTCACCTCCCAAAATAGAAAAATCGGCCAGATTGAGGCCGACTTCCTTTTCTAATACTGTGATTTATAGAATTTTGAGTTTCTCATGCGGTTATTTCCTTTCCGCTCTTGAACCGAAACACAATCCTACCATCGCGCTGAACCGTAGCGGTATCGAGCAGAGTAATCCAAAGTCGCTCGTTCCATTCGGTTATCGCCAGCGGTTGCTTTTTGAGCATCGTTATAAAGGCGGTCAGCTCCTTGCTCTTGCGAACCCGTCTATCCCGCTCCGCTTCGAGTGCGGTGTAATGCTCAAAAGCGGCATTATACCGTTTTTCAATACGTCCGGCTTCCAGTGCGTAGGCTTCCTGCGACTGGGCGACGGACGCATTCTTTTTTATATGCGCCTGCATGAGCTCGGACACGACCGCCATTTCATCCTGTTCCTGTTGCATTTCGGCATGAAGCGCCGTAGTGTCGCAGAGCGTCTGCCGGATAAGCTCACAGTCAGCAAGCACTGTAGAGCGATTGCCCATCAAGCCATTGTAAGCGACGAGGAAGCGGCTCTTGATTTCCTCCTCGGTCAACGTTGGAGTCTGGCATTTCTCCTCATTTTTGAACTTGCAATTGCACTGGAAGATGACGGTTTTGTATTCGTCCGTGGAGTGCCAGACCTTGCGACCGTAAAAACCGCCGCAGTCTCCGCAGATGATTTTGCTGTGAAAGGCCTTGTCACTATAAGCCCTGCCCAGATCTTTGCGCCGCGCCATTTCTTCCTGTACCGCTTGAAATTCCTCTGGGGCACCAATGGCTTCATGGGAGCCTTCAACGTAGTATTGGGGCACTTCACCATTGTTGATGCGTAGCTCTTTTGTCAAGAAATTTGAGGTAAATCGCTTCTGAAGCAATGCATCGCCCTTGTATTTCTCATTGGTAAGGATACTGGCAACCGTAGATGAGCGCCATGTTTTCTTCCCAGCAGGACTTGAAAGGTTATGCTCCATCAGGAAGTTGGCAATGCCCTGCGTTGTTTTTCCTTCGAGGAACAGCTTGTATATGAGCCGCACCGTTTCGGCTTGCTCCGGCACCACCTTCATTTGCCCATCCGCGCCCTTTTCAAAGCCGAGAAACTGCGAGTAACCGACGCTGACCTTGCCGTCAGAAAAGCGCTTCCGCTGTCCCCATGTGACGTTCTCGGAAATAGATCGGCTTTCCTCCTGCGCCAGCGAGGACATGATGGTAAGCAGCAGTTCGCCCTTGCCGTCGAAGGTGAATATGTTTTCTTTTTCAAAATAACATTCACAACCGACCTCTTTCAGCTTGCGGATGGTGACGAGGCTGTCAACAGTGTTTCGGGCAAACCGACTGACCGACTTGGTAACGATGAGGTCTATTTTACCGTCCAGCGCATCCTTGACCATCTGCTTAAAACCGTCACGGTGCTTGGTGTTGAGGGCTGAAATACCCTCGTCCGTATAGACCTTAATGAAGGTCCAGTCCTCACGCGCAGTTATCATTTTGGTGTAGTAGTCGATTTGTGCTTCATAGCTGGTGAACTGTTCGTCGCTGTCTGTGGAAACGCGGGCATATCCGGCTGTGCGCCGTTTGGCAATGGACGCTGTCGGCAGTGCTGTGAACTTGTTTTTTGTTGCGGGTATTGTCGTTACTCTTGGCATTGTGTTTTCCTCCTTTGGCTGCGTGTCCTTTCTGCGGCGGCTTGGCGCATCTCCGGTGTCCAGCTTTCCCGCCGTGAACGGTCTACCCATGTGCGCTCAACAACGGAACCGTCCTTAAAAATGAAGCGCAGGTGGTTATCCTCCGGCACCTCAATGTGCTCTATCAGTGCATCAAAAGCTGTCGGACTGTAATCACCCGTGCCGAGCACATCGGCGCATACAGCTTTCAGTGTAGCTTCGGGTATCTTTTTCCCGTGGCAGACTGCCTTGCCCTCTGAAAGGAAGGTGGAGCAGTTCCATCCGACCGAGCCATTGCTGGTATTGCGTTTATAGGCTTTCCCACAGAATGGGCATCGGATTTTGCCGGTAAACTCGCTTTTCTGTGGACGGGGTCTGTCCTTATTTGCTTCGCGCAGCTTCAATAAAACCGACTGTGCCGCATCGAAGGTATCCCTGTCGATGATGGCTGGATGCGTTTCTTCTGCGTAAAACATGGGAAGCTCGCCGGTGTTCCGACAGAGCTTCTTCTCCAGATGATTGTTGCGATACCTCTTTTGAAGCATGGCGTTCCCTGTGTATTTCTCGTTGCCAACGATTTCTCGAATACGCTGTGCGCACCATTTCCCTCCGAGCGCACAAGTGAAGCCTCTGGTGTTCAAATCTCTGCTGATAGCTCCAAAACTCTCCCCAGCGATAACACGGGCGAATATCTCCCGGACAACCAGCGCGGCTTCTTCATCAACCTCGATGCCGTCCTTTGAAATGTGGTATCCGAACAGAAATCGCCAATTGAGCAGCTCCCCATTTTCAAAGCCTTTACGGATGCGCCATTTCTGGTTTTCGCTTGCTGATAGGCTTTCCTCCTGCGCGTAGGAAGCAAGGATTGTAAGCATCGGTTCGCCCTCGGTACTCATGGTGTGAATATTTTGCTCTTCAAAAAAGACGTCCACCTCCATGGCTTTTAGCTCACGGACCGTTTCAAGTAACGTGACCGTGTTCCGAGCAAAGCGGGAGATGGACTTGGTGATTATCATATTCACATTACCAGTGCGACAGTCTGAGAGCAGCTTCTGAAAACCATCTCGGCTCTCCTTTGTTCCGGTCAGAGCTTCGTCCGAGTAAACACCCGCATACAGCCATCCCTCATGTTCTTGAATTAACTTGCTGTAGTAGCTGACCTGCGAGGAAAGTGAGTGCAGCATTGCGTCCTTGCCAGTAGAAACGCGGGCGTAGGCAGCGACCTTTTTTGGCTGCTCAAGTCTTGGCGCTTGCGGCAATTTCCGTACTGTTTTCGGCATTATTTCACCCCTTTTCACCATCCATGTTCGCTCTAAAAGCCACATTTATCAAGTCAATTTCGCGATATATACTGCCGAAAGGAAGCCCATATTTCTCGGATAATTTGTTCTCAATTGATACAATGTCGGAGCGATCAATAATGCCCTGTTGGAGCATAAGCCACGCCTGCGCCATAGCTGATTGGTAGGCTTGCAGCTTCATACAATCAGCCATTGGGACCACCGTCCTTATACCGGGCGAGAATATAACAGCGGTGAGAGCAGTATTTTTTCTCACTCCTCCGACGCATGGATATTTCCTTGCCGCAGCAGGCGCACTGTGCGGTATACGGCATATTCGGCTTGGGATGTCTGTTCCACCATTTCATACGGCAGGTATCCGAACAAAAGCGTCTGCCACTGTGTTTGCTTATATCAATCGGTTTCCCGCACTCTGCGCAGCAGGTCGATTCGCCCTGTTTGTCCGCGACATTCTGCCTGCGACAGTAGGATTTGACTGTGTTCTCCGATATACCGAGCTTTTTTGCTATTTTTATATAGCCATTTCCGGCAAGCCGTAGCTGTTCAATCTGGCTTTTCTGCTCATTTGTCATGATGTTTCCTCCAGCCCGAGAACCCCTGTCCTCACTACCCAATGGAGGTGAAAGAAGCGTTTGGCCGAAAAAAGCAAAAAAATAAGGCCCACCAGAGAAAAAATCTCCGGTGGGCATTGCGCTCAGTTGGGAATATTCAGTTTCTGTCCCGTCACGATGACATTACTCACGCATTCAAAAACCCAACCACAAATTCAAAATGAACACACTTGTTTCAATGGGTGTTGGTCTTCAGCTTACTCCATCCGAAATGGATGAAGTTCTCGCTTTAGCAGGGTTGTCCTTTGACCCAAATGACAGAGAACAACTGGCTTATGCATATTTGTTCTCTGGATATTCAGCGCGAGGTATAGACGAGTGTAACGAGCTATTGCAAAGAATCGGTGTCACTGAACTTGGAAGTCAGCAGAGACTATAAAAGATACTGGGAGGAACGCAAATGAGCGAATCGCAAGGAGTAATCTATATTCTCACAAATCCATCATTCCCTGAATATGTAAAAATTGGGTATGCGGACGAGATCGACAGGCGACTGCAACAACTCAATCGAAGTGAATGCATCCCATTTGCCTTCCGCGTATATGCAACTTACGAGGTGAACTCACGACTGTCGGATTTAAAGATTCACTCCATCATTGACAAGTTGAATCCCAATCTCCGATCCATCGAGACCACCAGCGGACAGAAACGAGTACGCGAGTTCTATGCTATGTCGCCGGAAGACGCCTATTCGCTGCTGGAGGCAATTGCGGAAATCCACGGTTGTGTGGATAAGCTCAAACTCATAACGCCGAGTACAGAAGAAGCGCTTGCAGAAGAAGCCGCGCAGGAAATCGATACGGAGAGTACAGAGCGGGCGTCCAATTTCTCCTTCTCAAAGTGTCAGATTCCGGTTGGTGATGAAATTGAATATGCTTATGATGAGAGCCTGAAAGCAAAAGTTGTTGATGACCGTAACGTCGAGTACAACGGAGTAACCATGTCTTTGACAGCGTTAGCCAAAGAGTTATCAGGCAAGAAGTATGCCATCGCCGGTCCGAAATTTTTCAAGTACAAGGGCGAATGGCTCAACGACCGGCGTCAAAGGCTGGGCGTGTAATCTCGTAACAATCCAAATGTTCCCGTTTGCAGGGTGAACACCGTGTGCAAATCCAAAGTACCCGTTTGCAGAGTGCAAGGCGTAAATTGCCAAGGCGCTCCGCAGACGGGCACTTTTATACGCACGAGGCAAACGGCAGAAAATAAAAAAACCGCCCAAAAGCCTTGTTACCAAGACCTTTTGGCGGCTGCCGTGTGCAAAATAAAGACGGTAACTTCGATACGCATGGTATCAAAATTACCGTCCTTATATGGTGGAGACGAAGAGGATCGAACTCTCGACCTTACGGATGCGAACCGTACGCTCTCCCAGCTGAGCTACGCCCCCGGATATTGATGCCGACAACGGAAAAACCTGCTCCCCGTGCCGACTGTGCTATTATAACACATATTTTGGATTTGTAAAGAAAAATGTGATTGATTATATGCACAGTTTGTAGTACAATAAGATCGTGGCTTTTGACAAGGCTGCACTAGTCGGGGAGCCAGCGGTGCCCTGTTACCTGCAATCCGCTACAGCAGGGGCGAATTCCCGACCGAGGATATGTTCTGTGTCGTCTGACCCCGGTAAGCAGCGTTGACGATCCGGTCTTGCGCAACGGATACCCGTGAACCATGTCAGGCGGGGAACCGAGCAGCATTAAGCGGTGTTATGCGTGTGCCGCAAGGCCGCCGGGTCCGAGCCGGCTGCCGGCGTAACGGATGTAGCGCATTATTCAAAGTCGGGTGTGCAGTCTTGTCAAGAGTCATAAGTCTATCCGAGAGGGGAGGGGTTCCGGTTGTATCAGGCCTTGTATCGCAAATGGCGTCCGAAGACCTTCGACGAGGTCGTCGGCCAGAAGCATATTACAGAGACGCTGAAAAACCAGGTCAGAACCGGCCGTCTCTCCCACGCGTACATTTTTATCGGCACCCGGGGCACCGGCAAGACCACCTGCGCGAGGATACTCGCCAAAGCGGTCAACTGCGAGCACCCCGTGGACGGCAATCCCTGCGGCGAATGCGCCGCCTGCCGCGGTATCGGCGACGGGACGGTGCTCGACGTGGTCGAGCTTGACGCCGCCTCCAATAACGGCGTGGACAACGTCAGGGCGCTGCGCGAGGAGGCCGTCTTCTCGCCGGTTACTGTCAAAAAACGCGTATATATAATAGATGAAGTCCACATGCTCTCGACGCCGGCCTTCAACGCGCTGCTCAAGATACTTGAGGAGCCGCCGGAGCATTTGATGTTCATCCTTGCCACGACCGAGCTGCAAAAGGTCCCCGCGACGATACTGTCGCGCTGCCAGAGGCACAGCTTCCACAGAATAGACGCCGCCGAGATCGCGGAATACCTGGAATATATCGCCGGTCAGGAGCAATTCTCGCTGACGCATGACGCGGCGGAGCTTATCGCCCGCCTCGCGGAGGGCGGCGTGCGCGACGCGCTGAGCCTGCTCGACCAGTGCTCCGCGGCGGAGAAGATCGATGTGGACGCGGTATATTCAACTATGGGTCTCGCGGGCAACCAGAGGGTGGCGGAGCTGCTGGACAGCATCCTCAGACACGACGCCGCCGCCGCGCTCGACGAGTTTTCGCGCATGTGGATGGACGGGAAGGATCCCTCGACGCTGCTGGGCGAGCTCAACTCGCTCATGCGCGATATACTGATGACGCATGTTGCGCCGAAGGGCGGGATGAACCTCATATCCGGCGGCTATGACAGCGCGCGGCTCAGGGGCTTTTCACAGCGCATGACCGCCGAGGAGCTTATGTGCGCCATGAACACCGTGCAGCGGGCACAGGCCGGTCTGAGGGATACTAACAGCCCTAAAACCGCGGCGGAGCTTTGCCTTGTCTCGCTCTGCGACGACACGGCCGGGGAGAGCGTCGGCGCGCTGCGCGCCCGCATATCCCGGCTTGAGGAGCGCCTTGCGGGCGGCGCCTTCCGAGAGAGCGCGCCCGACGAGGCGGACTTCGAGGAATACGCCGCGCCGCCGCAACGCCCGGAGCGCGGCCGCGAGGACGACGCGGAGGACGACCTGGACCCGGCGGACTTCGCCGAGGAGCAGCCGGAGGACGCGTTCCTCCAGCGCCAGGACAGGCCGCGGGAGGAAGCCGGCGACGCCGCGCGGGAAGCGCCGGCGATGACGGACACGGAGCTTTGGAAAAAGATCTGCGGCAAGCTGACGCAGTCGCTGCCGATGGACATTCGCGTCTGCCTTGACGACGAGAGCAGGGTGCGCGGCGTGTCGGACGAGACGACGCTCCGCATAGAGGCGCTGCCCGGCTTTATGTACGACAGGCTCAACAGGCAGGAGCTGCTCGGCCGCTTTGCGGAGGCCGCGCGCGAGATATCCGGCCGCGACCTGCGCGTCCAGCTTGCCGAGCTCAGACCCGAGCAGCGGCAGACACGCAGTCTGGACGAGCTGAAAAAACACAAAGAGGTCAGATTTATTTAAACCACAGGAGGACAAAACAGATGGCAAAAGGCGGATTTCGCGGGGGATATCCCGGCGGCAACCAGATGAACATGATGAAGCAGGCTCAGAAGATGCAGCAGGATTTCCTGAAGATGCAGCAGGAGCTGGAGACGACAAAGTTCGAGTTCACCTCCGGCGGCGGCGCGGTCAAGGCGACCATAGTCGGCACACGGGAGCTCACGGCGATTGAGATTAACCCGGAGGTCGTCGATCCGGAGGAGGTCGAAATGCTCCAGGATCTGATACTGACCGCGGTGAACGGCGCGCTCAAGCTCGCCGACGACAGAACCAGCGACGCCATGGCGAAGCTCCAGGGCGGCATGGGCGGCTTCCCCGGAATGTTCTGAAAAAACAGCTTGCCGGAGCGATCCGGCAAGCTGTTTAAACAAAATTCGGCTTTTTCAGTTTATTTTAAGGATACCCTGATATACTCCAAGCTGAGTGACGATATCCGACACCAGGCACAGCTTTCCGTCGCCGTCGAGAAAAACCGTTGCGCTGTAGTCTTTTTCGTGCATTTTCGCAAGGAGCCTGTTGTAATCTTTCTGACAGGTGCTGTCGGAAAACTGCGCTCCGCAGGAATCGCGGCAGGCCTTGTCCACCGCGCTTATGGCCGCCTCGGAGAACTGCTCCGCGCCGATATCGGCGTATTTCAGGACGGCCTCCGTGCCGGCCTCCGTTTCGGAAGCGGCGTCGAAATTCACAACGCAGTAATCTACATAATCGCTCGGATAATATATGCTCGCCACGATCGAGACGATGCTCCCGTTGAGATAGACCTGATATTCTATTCGCTCGACGGTGAGGCTTGCTTCCTTTTCCATTGCGGCAAGCTCCTCGTCCATGACTGGCTGCAGCTTGCTCAGAAGAGTCTGGTTGAGCCGCTTGGCGTCGTCGCTGCGGCTGTTGATGCAGGGGATGGAATAGCTGTATGAGTATTTGTTGCCGAGAGAGTCGGAGTAGCTGCCGCTGTTGCTATATGCGGATGTTATCAGATCGCTCAGCACGCCGGAATAATCCGCTTCTGAGCTGCCCGCGGTACTGCCGCAGGCTGACAGCAGCAGCGCGGCGACGGCCAGTATCAGAACCATTCTTTTCATTCAATCATCTCCGAGGCCAGTATATATTGCATCCGTGTTTATTACAAGTTAAGCTTTATTAATTTTTCCCCATGGAGGAGCAGCTATGAAAACAGCCTGGACAGACAAAGTTGACCCGAATATGCCCCTGCCGGAGTATCCGAGACCGCAGCTCGCACGGCACGGCTGGATGAACCTGAACGGCCTCTGGGACTACGCCATAAACGACTCCAGCCGGTTTCCCAAGGATTTCGACGGGCAGATCGTCGTGCCGTTTTCCCCGGAGGCGCCGCTCTCGGGCGTGAACAGACAGCTCAAAAGCGGGGAGTACCTGTGGTACAGGCGCGCCGTCGCGATACCGGGCGAGTTCAGCGGGAAGCGTATCATCCTCCATTTCGGCGCTGTCGATCAGACGGCCGCCGTCTGGGTAAACTCGGCGCAGGTCGCAAACCACACGGGCGGCTATCTGCCCTTTGAGGCCGATGTGACCGACGCTATCGAGAACGGTTATATGCTGCTCACCGTGCGCGTGAGCGACGACACCGACAAGGGCGGCCACACCCGCGGCAAGCAGAAGACGAAGCGCGGCGGGATCTGGTACACACCGCAGAGCGGCATATGGCAGACAGTGTGGATAGAGGCCGTGCCCGAGTGTTACGTCAAGGCTCTGCGCATTTCGCCCCTTTTCGATGAGCCCGCTGTGGAGATATCGGCGGAGATTGTTGGAGATCAGCCGGCTTACGCCCAGCTCGGCGGCGCGAGCTACGCGCTTCCGGCACATATACCGATGCCGGGATTCGAGGCCTGGACGCCTGAGCATCCCAAGCTCTACGGTTTCACCGTGAGCTGCGGGGAGGACAGGGTGCAGAGCTATTTTGCGATGCGCAAGTTCTCGGTTGAAAAGGACGGACAGGGCACGCCGCGCCTGTTTTTAAACGGCGCTCCGTATTTCCATAACGGCCTTCTCGACCAGGGCTACTGGCCTGACGGACTGTACACCGCGCCGACGGACGAGGCGATGGTATACGATATCGGCATGGCCAAGTCCATGGGCTTCAACATGCTCCGCAAGCACATAAAGGTCGAGCCGCTGCGCTGGTATTATCACTGCGACAGACTGGGTATGCTCGTGTGGCAGGATATGCCGAACGGCGGAGGGAGCTACGGCGCGCCCGTGGTGTCCGCGCCGCTCGCCACCGGGATAAATCTCAAGGACAGCGCCTACGCGCTCTTCGCGCGCGCCGACAAGGACGCGAGGGCGGAATTTCGCGCGGAGCTCGCCGAGATGATAGAGCACCTGTATAACTGCCCCTGCATAGCCATGTGGGTCCTCTTCAACGAGGGCTGGGGTCAGTTCGACGCCGCCAAAATGTACGAGCTGGTCCGCGGCATCGACAAGAGCCGCACGATAGACCACGCCTCCGGCTGGCACGATCAGGGCATAGGCAAGGTCAGAAGCGAGCATGTGTATTTCCGCAAGTTCGGCTTCAAGCCGGACAAGCTCGGCCGCGCCGTCCTGCTCAGCGAATTCGGCGGCTACAGCCACAGCGTTTCCGGCCATTGCTGGGGGCGGAAGGAATTCGGCTACAAGAAGTTCGAGATGCCCGCGCAGCTTGAGATAGCCATAGAGGAGCTGTATCAGACGCAGATAGGCCCGGCAAAGCTACAGGGTCTCGCCGCGGCGGTATACACGCAGCTCACAGACGTGGAGGACGAGCTCAACGGCATTCTGACCTACGACAGAAAAGTGGCGAAGGTTCCGCCGGAGATCATGGCAAAGATCGTGAATGTGGGGAACTGACCGAAAGACCCGGCGCGTCCGGACGAAAACGCCTGTCATCCTCCGGCTTGACGGCCGGGGGAAGGCAGGCGTCTTCATGCTGTAAAGGAGCGGCGAATGCTGAAAAAAACTTATCTTGAAATAACGAACGTCTGCAATCTCGCCTGCTCGTTCTGCCCGGGGACGCGGCGCGAAAAGCGCTTCATGAGCGAGGCGGAGTTTGCGCTGCTGGCGGGAAAGCTGCGAGGCGCGACGGATCATCTGTATTTTCACCTGATGGGGGAGCCGCTGCTGCATCCCGAGCTGGGCAGGCTGCTCGAAATCGCGCTCGAGCTGGGCTTTCGCGTGATAATCACGACCAACGGCACGCTGCTGCCGCGCGCGGAGAGGACGCTGCTGTCGTCGCCGGCGCTGCACAAGGTGAACATTTCGCTTCAGTCCCACGAGGCAAACGGCGAGGGCGCGCCCGAGGCATATATCGCCGCCTGCGCCGGCTTTGCCGACAGCGCGGCGGACGCGGGGAAGCTCTGCGTGCTCCGCCTCTGGAACCGAAACGGGCTCGACAGCCAGAACGGGCAGATAGAGCGGGCGCTCGCCGCCCGCTTTCCGCTGCCGTGGCCGGAGGGCAGGGGAGGCTTCAAGCTGCGCGAGCGCGTCTGGCTCGAGCCGGGGGAGCGGTTCGACTGGCCGGACAGGTCGGTCGAGGAGCTCGGCGAGGGCGGCTTCTGCTACGGGCTGAGGGATCAGATAGGCGTCCTCTGCGACGGGACGGTCGTACCCTGCTGCCTCGACCACGAGGGCGATCTGGCTCTGGGCAACCTGTTCGACAGCTCGCTTGAGGAGATCATGTCAACCGAAAGGGCGAGAGCCATATACGACGGCTTCTCGAAAAGGCGCGCCGTCGAGGAGCTTTGCCGCAAATGCGGCTACGCGAGAAGATTTACATAAAACAGTTGACATAACGTTTAAAGCAAAATTCACCCGACTGCGGGAAGGCTGTATTGTCTGCCGTGCGCAGACCGCTGACAAAGCCTCGCAGAGTTTTTCTCCCTCAGGAGAAAAATAGTTTAAAAAAAGTTTTCCGCGGCGGCGTGTACGTCGCGGAAAACACTTCTCGCGGAGTTTGTGTCGAAACGTCCGCCATAGGCGGACGCTGAGGTGCAAAAACGGAGCGAAGCCTCTTCGTTTGCAAAGTCAGTATGACTTTGCAAACGAAGCAAGCCCGGCCGTCCCCCCCGCGAACGCGGCAGGGGACGGCCGGGCTTGCGCCATGAGCCGGTCGAGCGGCTTTATCAGCCGGCGTAGTTGAGCTTTTCGGCGAGCTCGCGGCTGATTATGACGGTGGAATCGCGGTGCAGCTTCATGAGCGTGACGGGGCATCTCGGCGTGACCTCATCGCTCATGAGCAGGAGCTTTGCGGCCTGCTCCTTGTTGGAGCCGCTGATAATGAGCAGCAGGCTCTTCGCGTTCATTATATCGCCCACGCCCATGGTGACGGCGCGGCGGGGAACCTCGTCCCGGCTCGCGAAAAAGCGGGCGTTTGCGTCGATGGTGCTCTCGTCAAGCGTCTCCATATGCGCCGAGCAGTACAGGCGGTCGCCCGGCTCGTTAAAGCCGATATGCCCGTCCGCGCCGACGCCGAGGATCTGGATATCCTGCGGGTTCGCGGCCAGCGCGGCCTGAAACTCGCGCAGGTTTTCATCCACGTCGCCGACGCCCTTCGCGACGCAGGTGTTTTTCTTGTCGATATTTATGTGGTCGAAGAGATTGGAGTCCATGAAATAGCGATAGCTCTGGTCGTGCGTCGGCTCAAGGCCGACATATTCGTCGAGATTGACCGAGTGGACGCGGGAAAAATCAAGCCCCTCATCGCGGCAGCGCCGCGCGAGCTCCTGATACATTCCGACAGGGCTGGAGCCTGTCGCCAGCCCCAGGCAACAGTCCGGATTCTCACGCACGACCTTCTCGACAATGTCCGCCGCGGCGGAGCACTGCGCCTTATAATCTTCGGCAACTATAATTCTCATAGCGGCCCTCCTTTTTTTCTTTTCCGAATATGAGTATAGCTTTTTCCGCCTCTCGCGTCAAGGATTATGATGCGCCCGGCGCGCGTCGAAAAAGAACCGGCGCGCGTCCCGGCCTGCGCGCCCGGACAGCGCCGTGAGCGCGACAAAATTCGGCAGCGCCATCAGCACGTTCACCGTGTCCGCGGCCGACCAGACGAATGAGGTTGACATAACACTGCCGATAAGCGTGCAGATCGAGAAAACGAACCGATAGACCCTCACGCCGGGCTCGCCGGACAGGTAGCGCACGCAGCCCGCGCCGCATACCGAGCAGCCGATGACGGTGGAAAAGCCGAAGAGCGACATGGACGCGCAGATGAACAGCGCCGAGGCTCTGTGGCCGAAAACGGTCGAAAAAGCCGCCTGCAGCAGCTCCGGGCCGGGAGTAAAGCCCCAGGGGATGCTCACGCCGCTGCAAAGTATAGCGAGGGCTGTGGCCGTGCAGCCGACTATAGTATCCGCGAACACCTCGAATATGCCCCAGAGACCCTGCTCCTCGGGGGAATCCGCGCTTGAAGAGGCGTAGATGACGGCGGCGGTGCCCAAGCCGGCCTCGTTTGAAAAGGCGCTGCGCCGCAGACCCCAGTGCACGGCCTCCTTCAGCGCAAAGCCGCCCGCGCCGCCGAGCGCGGCCTTCGCGCTCAGCGCCTCTCGGACTATCCCGCAGAGCGTCTCGGGCAGGCGCGCGGCGTGGCAGACCGCAACTGCGGAGGTCAGCAGGATAAAGAGCAGCCCCATAAAGGGCACAAGCCTTGCCGCCAGCCTTCCGGCGCGCGCCGCCCCGCCCGCCATTATCGCGAAGACCGCCGCGGCGAGAACGCCGCCAAGCGCGAAGCGAAGCGCCTGCTCCTCCCCGGCGGAGACGGGCATGAACTCGCGCAGCGCGCACAGGACGGAGGACACGCTCCCGTTTATCTGGGACATGTTGCCCATGCACAGCGCGGAGAGCGCCGCAAGAAGGGCATAGGCTCCGGCGAGGGGCGCAAGGCGCGCGCCGAGGCCGCGCTCTATGTATTGCATCGGCCCGCCGGTATACTCGCCGCCGCTTTTCACGCGGAAAAGAATGCCGAGGTATATCTCGGTATACTTGATCGCCATCCCGACGAAGGCCGCCGCCCAGAGCCAGAACACCGCGCCGCGCCCGCCCATCGCGATAGCCTGCGCGGTGCCGACGATGTTTCCCGTTCCGACCGTGGCCGCGAGCGCGGTGCTCGCCGCCTCGAAGGGGCTGACGCCGCCCTTGCCGCCGCGACTGCGCGCAGCGCTCCCCACGGTGCTGCGCAGCGCGAGACCGAAGCGCCTGAATTGCAGCGCGCGGCAGCGCAGTGTGAGCAGCGCCCCGACAAACGCGAAGCAGGGCAGAAAAACATATGTCCATATGGCGGTGTTGAGCTCATCCATAGACGCACCCGAAAAAAACTAAGAAATTAATATTCACAGATTCGGCTTTATTTGCCGGTTACAATGTGGTAACATAGCGCTGGAGCCGCTGTGAGGCCGTATGAACCCCACGGGCGGGGAGAGACGGCGGCAAAACATGGCAAAACCCACAAAAAACAGGCCGTCACTTGATTATATGGAACAAATGCGTGTATAATGCGTCGTACGCATATGAGGAAAGGAAGAAGCAAAATGAAAAAGATTATTTCAATGATCCTTGCTTTGATAATGACGGCGTCCCTCGGCGCCGCGGCCTATGCCGACGGGACGACAGCTACCCCGGAGCCGACGACCGAGGTCACGATAGTTACGCCCGCCCCCACGAGCACGCCCACCCAGAGCCGCGCCGTGATCGGCGCAGACCTCACGGCGGAGCAGGTGGCCTCCGTCTACAGCGCGTTTGGCATAAAGCGCGGCGACGCCATCGAGCTGACCGTCACAAACGCCGAGGAGCGGCAGTATCTCGAGGGCTATGTGGCCAGCTCCGTGATCGGCACCAAGTCCATCTCCTGCGTGTATGTCGAGCTGCTGGGCGACGGCTCGGGCATGAACGTCACCACCAGCAACATCACCTGGTGCTCCGCCGAGATGTACATCAGCGCCCTCGCCACCGCCGGAATAACCGACGCGAAGATCATCGTCGCCGCGCCCTTCGAGGTCAGCGGGACGGCCGCGCTCACCGGCATATACAAGGCCTATGAGGACATGACCGGCAAAAAGCTCGACGATATCGCCAAGCTCGTCAGCACTCAGGAGCTCACCATCACGGGGGAGCTCGCAAACGAGATAGGCAGCATGGATTCGACGTCCATCGTAAACGACCTCAAGCTCATGCTCAACGAGACGCAGAACATGACCGACGATCAGATAAAAGCCGAGATCGTCCAGATCGCCGCGCGCTATAACGTCACGCTGACCGACACGCAGATAAGCCAGCTCGTGTCGCTCTGCCGCTCCCTCGAGGGGCTGGACGAGGAGTCGCTCAGAGCCCGCGTCGAGCAGGTGCAGAACACGCTGCAAAAGGTGTCCACCGCGAAGACGCAGGTAGTCGGCTTCGTGCAGGCGGTCAAGAATGTCGTCACCTCCATTAAGGGCTTCTTCGACAAGATAGGCGACATCATCGGCCTCAACAAGACAGCCTGACACTTTGGACAACGCCCGCTCTTATTCGAGCGGGCGTTGATTTTTGTGCAGACCCGGCTGGCGGCTTGAAAAATGCCGCGCGTCTGGTATATTATAGGCGAGGGGGTGAGCGGGATGAAAATATACGTCTGGGGGACGGGCTGCGGCGTGGACGCCGTGATAGGGAAGGCTGTCGGCCTTGAGGACGTGGCGGCCTTTGTGGACGGCGCGCCCGGCAGGGCGGAGTTCATGGGAAAGCGCGTGCTCTCGCCGGAGGACCCGGAGCTGCGCGAGGCGGAGCTGATACTTGTCGCGAGCCGTCACGCGGAGGAGATAGCGGCGCGCTGCCGCGAGTGCGGCATAGACGCCGCGAGGCTGCTGTTTATATACGACCACTATGTGCTGACGGACAGAAACGAGAGCTATGAGGCGGCCCGAAGGGCGCTTGACCCCGGCTTTTTAGCCGCGCTCCGCAGCGGCGCGCGGATAATTCCGACCCTGCCCGACGACGCCTCCCTGCCCGCGCGCGACCTTGAGGACGACTATGTCCGCCTCCGCACGCTCCAGCTCGCCGCGCGGGAGACAGAGCGCGCCGGGCTCGACGGCGCGGCGGCGGAGCTCGGCGTATACCGCGGCGCGTTCGCCGCCTGCATAAACCGCGTTTTCCCCGGCAGAAGGCTGTACCTATTCGACAGCTTCGAGGGCTTCGACCCTGACGAGGCGGCGGCGGACAAAAACGGCTGCGGCGAGGCCTTCCTGCGCACGCACGAGCGCACGGGGGAGAGCCGGGTGCTCGCCAGAATGCCGCATCCTGAGCAGGTGACGATAAAAAAGGGTCTGTTTCCGGCCTCCCTCGGCGGCCTTGAGGAGAAGTTCGCCTTCGTGTCGCTGGACGTAGACCTTGAGAGCTCTACTTTCGCGGGGCTGGAATATTTCTATCCCCGGCTGCAGCGCGGGGGATATCTCTTCGTCCACGACTATAATTCGCCCACGCTGCCCGGCGTGCGCGCGGCGGTCGGGCGCTATGAGCGCTCGCGCGGCTGCGCGCTCGCCAAGACCCCGCTCTGCGACAGAAACGGCACGCTGGTGATAACGAAATAGCGCGCACGCGCGGCTTACGGCGGGTTTCGTCCGGATAAAAATAGCAGGGGTGCGCCGGTGTGCGCGCCGGAAAGCTCTGCGTTCCCCGCAAAAACAATGTCATCCTGAGCGCAGCGAAGGATCTTTCTCATGATACCGCTCTTTACGCGGGAAAGATCCTTCGCTGCGCTCAGGATGACATTTTTATTCAGGATGACATTTTTATTTGGGATAATATTTTATTCGGGATGACACTTTGTATTGTATTATACTTTTTTTACAGCGCCTCGGCGGCGTTGCGGCGGGCGCGGAGCTCGATGAGCTGGGCGGCGATGCTTACGGCGATCTCGGCGGGGGTCTCGGCGGCGATATCGAGCCCTATCGGGGTGGTTATGCGCTCGAGATCACTGTCGGTGAAGCCCATCTCGCGGAGCTTCTGGAAAACGCCCGCCTTCTTGTGCCGGCTGCCGATGACGCCGATATAGCAGCAGTCGGTCTTCAGCGCCTGCGCCTGCACGATGGTGTCGAACATGTGCCCGCGGGTCATCACGGCGACGTAGTCGTCCCTGCCGATGGTCACATAGTCGGCAATATGCTCAAGGTCTATGACCTTCACGTCGGCCGCGTCGGGGAAGCGCTCCGCGCAGGCGAAATCCGGCCGATCGTCGAGCGCGACGCAGCGAAAGCCGACGTGCTCCAGAACCGGCACGAGCTCCTGCCCCACGTGGCCGCAGCCGAAGACATAGACCGTGCTCGACGAGGCGAGCTTCTCTATATAGAACTTCCGCCCGCCGGCAATAAAGGTCTTCGGCTTGGAGCGCAGCGCGCTTTCGGCCTCCTCCGGCACGTCGAGAAAGGTGAAGCCCGCGTCTCTCGTGTACAGGCCGAGCGCGCCGCCGCCCGTGACCTCCGTCACGAGCCAGAGGTCGCAGCCGCTCTCAAAGCGGCTCTCCGCCTCCCTGAGCAGGTCTATGACCTCCTCGTCGCCCGCCGGGACAAAATGGAAATACAGCGTCACCGCGCCGCCGCAGATCATGCCGAGATTTTTCACGTCCTCCTTGGTGAGGGAGAAGGCCTGCGTCTGGGACGCCCTGTCGGCGAGCACCTGCGCCGCAATCTTCTCCGAGCGGTACTCGACGGCGCCGCCGCCTATCGTCCCGGCGACGCGGCCATCCTTCGTCACAAGCATCCTCGCGCCCGCGCCGCGCGGCGTCGCGCCGGAGCTCGCGATAACGGTGACGAGCACGGCGTCTGTGCCGGTTTCAAGCGCCTCGCGCATGGTATTGAGCAGTTTTCTCATTGGATGACTTCCTTTCCGCATATATCGTTTATCGCGTCCCTGACCGCGAGCGCCTCACAGAGACGCGCCGCGTGAGCCGCAAGAGCCTCCGGTGTGAGACATTTTTTCCTGCTTGCTTCATAGCGCCCGGCTATGCTTGTCCGCGTGTCGCCGCGCAGGAGCTTGTCCGCGATGAACACGACGGCGGCCTCGTCCACCGCGCCGTCGAAGCGCAGCGCCATGTGGCGGCGGACGATCGCGCCCTCGCGCGGATAGCCGAGCGTTTCGAGCCACGCGCCGCCGACAGAGGCGTGCTCGGGATACGGCCGCGCTATATCGTGCAGCAGGGCGCAGGAGCGCGTGAGCTCCGCGTCGAGCGGACGCCCCGCGGCGTTCAGCGCAAGGCAGAGCTCGCCGGCGAGCGCGGCGACAGCGGCGCAGTGCGCGCGGATATTCTCCGGCAGCTCCGCGCAGTCCCAAAATTCGGCGCAGAGCGCCTCGTCGAGCGCGGGGCGCGGCGCCGCGCCGACGGAGACGACCGAGAGCCGTTCGCCGCATTCAAGCGCCGTCACGCCGCCGTAGGGCAGCTCGAGCGCGGCAGAACGCGCCGGGGGCAGGCCGAGCACCTTGCCGAGAAAGCTCTTCGTTATCGAAGCGTGGGTCACGACGGCGATATCTCCGCCGGACGCGGCGAGCGCGCGGGACAGCGCGTCCGAAAAGCGCGCGGCGCGGGAGGCAAAGCTCTCAGCGCCTGAGGGGAGGATAGACGGGTCGTCACCGCGCCGCGCGTAGAGCGCCGGATAATCGCGCCGTATCTCCTCAAAGGTCAGCCCGTCCCAGACGCCGTAGTCCGCCTCGACGAAGCCCGCGTCGGTCGAAACGGGCGCGCCGATATGTGCGGCCGTCCCCGCCGCGCGCCTGAGCGGGCTTGAAAACACCGCGCTTATCCCGGCGTCGCGCAGATACGCGCCCGCCATTGCGGCGCGCATCCGCCCGACGGGGGACAGCGGCAGATCGGTCCGGCCGAGACACATCCGTTTTCCGCCGGGGAAATCCGGCTCGCCGTGGCGAATAAGATATACCCGTCTCATGATGTGAAGATATCGGAAAAGTATTTTTCAAACAGCTCGCCCGCCCTGCCCCTGAGCTCGAGCGCAAAGGCGCGGTAGCGGGAGAGGAGCTCCGCCCCCTCGGGGGTGAGCGTGGTGCAACTGCCGTTCGCGCCGCCCTGACTGCGACTGACAAGGTCGAAGCCGAGCTCGTGCTCGGAGGCGTTGATGAGCTTCCAGCCGGAGCTGTAGGATATCTGCATCTGCTTGCAGGCGAGGCGGACAGACCTGGTGCCGTCTATAAGGAAAAGCAGCATGGCGATGCGCGAGTCGAAAAAGCTGTTCTCCGCCGCGAGGCTGATATCCACGACCGGGCGGAGCAGCCGCCGGTTGTGGAAGGCGAGCAAAGACCTGTAGTCGCTCGGCGTGTCGGCGTCGTGCAGGGTGCCGCCGTCGTCCACCTCGACGTATTCTATCTCGCCGCAGCGCTCGAGCGCGCCCTGCAGGCCGCCCTCGCCGCTGTCGCGGACTATCCTGTCCACGCAGGCCGAGGAGAGGACGATGGGGTGGCCGGTCTGCCCGCCGCAGCGGGGGATGACGATGTCCCCGTCCCGCCGCAGCAGCGCGGCGACGGTCTCCGGTGTGAAGAGCGGGATATCCACCGGCGTGAAGAGGATGCGGTCACAGCGCGTGCGCAGATAGTCGAGCCCTATGAGAGCCGAGTCGAACATCTGGGTGGAGGCGTAGCTCTCGTTTCGCAGGAATATCACGTTGTCCGGGGAGAGATGCCGCTCAAGGTCGTCCGCGCGAAAGCCCGTCACAACGACAATAAGCTCCGCCCCGGCCTGCTTGAGCGTGGCCACGACCCTGTGGGCGATGGATATCGAGCCGACGTTCAGCATGGGCTTGAAGTCCCCCATGCGAGAGGACATGCCCGCCGCAGTAATGACCGCGCCTGTCGCCATGTCGCGCACCTCGTTTCTATAAAAAATATACAAAACAGCCCTTTCCATTTTGGCGAGTTGTTTTTTCATACAATTTGACGCTCGTGTATAAGCGCTGATATAATCTTATTGATAAGGGGCAGAGGCGTCGCCGCGCCTCAGTGCTCCCCGCAGCGGTCGTGGTCGATGCCGCCGCCGGTCAGATCGCGCAGCCGGCCAAGCCCGGCGTCCGTGTAAAAAACAAGCTCCGCGCTCTCACCGTTGAGACCCTCGCCGCGCAGGCGCAGGCAGTAGGCCGTCTCATAATAGTCGATGGGCAGCTCGCGCGTGTAGACCTCGCCCGTGGCGCTGTCGGTTATTTCGAGCTTTACGCTGCTTGCGGATATTTCATGCGCTCCGTTTTCCATGCTTGACCCTCCGTCCGGTAAATGATGAGTTATATTATATACTATTACCGTCCGGGAATAAAGCATTTTTTTGCAGATCGCGCGCGCAAGCGCGTTCATCTATAGGCAGACATACAAACACAAGGAGGAATTGGCATGATCAAGAAAGCACTTTTAATCAACGGAGTCCAGCGTACCGTCCTTATCGAGGGTACCGAGACCCTTGCCTCTGTCCTGCGCGAGAGGCTGCTGCTCACAGGCTGCAAAATCGGCTGCGGCGAAGGGCACTGCGGCGCCTGCAACGTCATTATGGACGGCAAAGTCACCCGCGCCTGCATAGTCAAAATGAACAAGGTCCGCGATAACGCGGAGATCACCACCATCGAGGGCGTGGGCACAGTCAGCGACATGCACCCGCTGCAGGTCGCGTGGATGGCCACCGGCGCCGCGCAGTGCGGCTTCTGCACCCCCGGCTTCATAATCAGCGCCAAGGTGCTGCTCGACCAGAACCCCAGCCCCACCCGCGAAGAGGTCCGCGAATGGTTCAACAAGACCCGCAACCTCTGCCGCTGCACAGGCTATAAGCCCATCATAGACGCCGTCATGGACGCCGCCGCCGTCATGCGCGGCGAGATGACCAAGGAAGACCTCGTGTTCAAGCCCTCCACCGAGAGCATCAAGGGCACAAAGTATATCCGCCCCTCCGCCGCCCAGAAGGTCACCGGCTCCTGGGACTTCGGCGCTGACGACGCGCTGAAAATGCCCGAGAACACCCTGCGTCTGGCGCTGGTTCAGGCGAAGGTCTCCCACGCGAACATCAAGAGTGTCTGCACCTGCGACGCCGAGAAGATGCCCGGCGTGTTCAAGGTCATCACCGCCAAGGACATCGTTGCCGCCGGCGGAAAGAACAGGATCAACGGCCTGGTCATGCTCCCGCTCAACAACAAGTGCGACGGCTGGGATCGCCCCGTCCTCTGCGACGATAAGATCTTCCAGTTCGGCGACGCTATCGCCATCGTCGCGGCCGACACCGAGGCGCACGCCCGCGCCGCCGCCGACGCCGTCAAGGTCGAGATAGAGGAGCTGCCCGCGTACATGAACGCCATGGACGCCATCGCCGAGGACGCCGTCGAGATCCATCCCGGCACCCCCAACGCCTACTACGAGACCAACTGCATCAAGGGCGACGATTTCGACTGGAGCAAGGTTCCCGACAAGGACATGGTCGAGATAAACAGCTACTGCTCGCGCCAGCCCCATCTGCACATCGAGCCGGACTGCGGCTACGCCTACATAGACGAGGACGGCATGGTCACCGTGCACTCCAAGTCCATCGGCATTCATCTCCACATGCCCATGATAGCCGACGGCATCGGAGTTCCGATGGATAAGCTGCGCATAGTGCAGAACCACGCCGGCGGCACCTTCGGTTACAAGTTCTCTCCCACCAACGAGGCGCTTCTCGGCGCGGCGGCGAAGATCTGCCAGCGCCCCGTGTCCCTGGTGTTCAATCAGTTCCAGAACATCACCTACACCGGCAAGCGCTCTCCCGCCTTCATGCACATTAAGCTCGCCGCCGACGACAACGGCAAGCTGCAGGCGCTCTGGGGCGACAACTATGTTGACCACGGCCCCTACTCCGAGTTCGGCGACCTGCTGACCCACCGCCTGAGCCAGTTCACCGGCGCGGGCTACGGCATCGCCTCCATCCGCAACAAGAACCACACCGTGTTCACGAACCATGCCTGGGGCTCCGCCTTCCGCGCCTACGGCTCCCCCCAGTCCTACATGGGCTCCGAGATCGCCATCGACTGCCTCGCCGCGAAGATGGGCATAGACCCCTTCGATATCCGCGAGCGCAACTGCTACAAGGCGTCCGAGCACACCACCATCCCGACCGGCTACGCGCCCGACGTGTACTGCGAGGAAGAGCTGTTCAAGACGGCTCGCCCGCTGTATGAGGCCGCCAAGAAGAGAGTCGCCGAGAAGAACGCGGCCTCCGACGGCAAGCATAAATACGGCATCGGCGTGTCCCTCGGCGTATACGCCTGCGGCCTTGACGGCGTGGACGCGTCTCAGGCCTATGCCGAGCTCAACCCCGACGGCACCGTCACAATGTTCGCCTCCTGGGAGGATCACGGACAGGGCGCCGACATGGGTATGCTCGTCTCCGCGCACGAGACCCTGCGTCAGGCCGGCATCAAGCCCGAGCAGATCCGCCTCGTCATGAACGACACCAAGTACACCCCGAACTCCGGCCCCGCCGGCGGCTCCCGCTCGCAGGTCATGTCCGGCAACGCCTGCCGTCTCGCCGCGGAGAACCTTGTCGCCGCCATGAAGAAGCCCGACGGCACTTACCGCAGCTACGCCGAGATGAAGGCCGAGGGCATTGAGACCAAGGTTCAGGGTCAGTGGGTCGCGACCTACTGCGCCGACCACCCGGTCGATCAGGCCACCGCTCAGGGCGAGCCGTTCTCCGTCTACATGTACACCATCTTCCTGCCCGAGGTCTGCGTAGACACGACCACCGGCAAGGTGAAGGTCGAGAAGTTCACCTGCGTGGCGGACGTCGGCACGATAATGAACAGACTGCTCGTCGAGGGCAACTTCTACGGCGGCCTGGTACAGGGCATCGGCCTTGCGCTCAGCGAGGACTTTGAGGATCTGAGCAAGCACACGAGCCTGCTCAAGTGCGGCATCCCGTACCCCAACGACGCTCCGGACGACATAGAGCTCCACTTCAACGAGACCTACCGTCCGCAGGGCCCCTACGGCGCGGCCGGCTGCGGCGAAGCTCCTCTGGACGCCCCTCACCCCGCCATCCTCAACGCCATCTATAACGCGACCGGCGCGCGCATCACCCGCGTGCCCGCAAGACCCGAGGTCGTCCTCGCGGCGCTTAACGAGCTGAAAAAGTAATTCACAGCGGGAATAAACTATGCTATAGTGGAGAGGCGGGCAACCGCCTCTCTGCTTGATTATGAAAGCTTCTTACAGGAGGCATGGGCATATGGCCATTGAAGAGCGTTCGTCAACACATATCTATCACCAGAAGCGGATGTTCACCAAGGAGGAGCTGGCGGAGCTTGAGCAGCGCTGCGTGCATGAGCAGCCCGCCTATTGCTCCGCCGCCTGTCCGCTCAAGCTCGACGCCCGCGCCATGATTACGGCGCTCGCCGAGGGTGATTTCAGCGCCGCGCTCGGCGTCTATGAGAAGGCGGCGCCGCTGCCGCACATCCTCGCCGCGCTCTGCGAAGCGCCGTGCAGGGCAAAGTGCGCGCTGGGCAGGCTCGGCGAGGGGATAGACATCTCCGCGCTCGAGGCCGCCGCCGCGCATTACGGAAGGAAGCCGCAGGGCGGTGTGCTGCGCATGAAAAAGAAAAAGACCGCCGCCGTGTTCGGGGACGGTCTGTTTGCCGCCTTCGCCGCCGGGGAGCTCGCGCGCAAGGCCTATCCGCTGACGGTATACTGCGCCCATGACGGCGCGTATGGCTTTCTCCGCGCGGCCGCGCCGCTCGCGGACAGCGCCGGGATAGAGCAGGACGCCGCCGCGCTCAATGCGGCAGGGGTCGTCTTCAGACAGATATCAGAGCTCGACAGCGGCTTTTTCGCGGCCGAGCGTGAAAAGTTCGACCTGGTCTGCCTCTCGCCGGAGCTTTTCTCCGCCTTTGGCGCGGGCGCGCTCGACGAGAGCGTGATGCTCTGCCGGGAGAACAATATCATCTCCGCGCCGCCGGGCGGCGGCGCCGTGGACGCGGCCTTTGCCGCGAAAAAGGCCGCCCTCACGGCGGACAGGCTCGCCCAGGGTCTCTCGCCGGACAACAGCCGCGGCGAGGAGGGGCCGGTCGAGACGCGTCTGTATACCAACATGGAGGGCGTGACCGGCAGCTGCGCCGTTCGCCGCGAGGGCGCGCTCTATACGCCGGAGCAGGCCGTCGCGGAGGCCGGGAGGTGCATCCGCTGCCATTGCGACGAGTGCATCCGCGCCTGCGCCTATCTGCGCCACTACAAAAAATACCCCAAGAAGCTGACGCGCGAGATATACAACAACGTCAGCATAATCATGGGCGACCACATGATGAACAAGCCCATAAACGCCTGCGCCCTGTGCGGCCAGTGCGCCGTGACCTGCCCCAACGGCTACGACGTGGGCGAGATATGCCACGCCGCGCGGCAGAACATGGTCTGCACGGACAAAATGCCGCTCGCGCCGCATGAATTCGCGCTCAACGACATGCTGTTTTCAAACGGGGAGGCCTTTCTCTGCCGGGCGCAGCCGGGCTTTGAGCGCTGTGAATACGTCCTCTTTCCGGGCTGCCAGGCCGACGCCATCGCGCCCGCGACGGTGTATGCCGCCTACCGCGACCTGTCCGTGCGCCTCGGCGGCGGGGTCGGCGTCCTGCTCGGCTGCTGCGGCGCGATAGCCGACTGGGCCGGGAGGGACGCGATGTACGGCGATGTGAAAAAGCAGCTCGCCGAAAGCCTTGCCGCGCTCGGAAGCCCGACGGTGATAGCCTGCTGCCCGACCTGCGAAAAGACGCTCAGGTCGCAGGGGATAAGTGTAACCGGGATTTGGGATGTTCTGGAGGCTATCGGCCTGCCGGAGGGCGGGCGCGCGCTCGACCGCCCCGCCGCCATGCACGATTCCTGCGGCGCGCGGGGGAACGCGCAGACGCAGCGCGCGGTGCGCGATATCGCGCGAAGGCTCGGCTGCACCATAGTCGAGACCGAGTATTCCGGCGACCGCTCGCCCTGCTGCGGCTACGGCGGCCTTGTGCAGTATGCCAATCCCGAGGTGGCCGGGGAGCTCGCGCGCTCCTGTCTCGACGGCTCGGATACGCCGTATATCAGCTACTGCATGGCCTGCCGCGACCGCCTTGCGCGCGAGGGGCGCGAGTCGAGGCATATTCTGGAGCTGGTCTACGGCGAGAGCGCCGCGGCGGCGCCGGATATCAGCGAGAAGCGCTCGAACAGGCTCGCGCTGAAACGGCGGATGCTCGAGGAGATATGGAAGGAGGCCGGAGAGCCGATGCAGCGCGATTTTGATGTGACATATACGCCGGAGGCGGCCGAAATGATGGACGGGCGCATGATACTGCGCTCCGATGTGGAGAGGACGCTCGCTTATATGCGCGAGACGGGCGAGGCCGTTCTCGACAGCGCCACGGGTCTGCTCATAACCCGCCACAGGGACGGCAACGTCACCTTCTGGGTGAAATATGAAGAGACCGCCGGCGGCTATCTGGTGCACAGCGCCTACAGCCACCGCATGAACGTGGTGACACGCTGATTTGGGAGGCGAAGCAATGGCTGAGGATAAAAATTACTATACCATAGACCCGGAGGGCGCGCTGAGCTGCATGAAATGCGGTGTGCCGCTCGTGAAGGGCAAGGCGAAGTTCATGTATCTGGACAACGGTTTTCCGGTGGAGCTGCCGGTCTGCCCGGTCTGCGGCTTCGTGTATGTGCCGGAGGAGCTTGCGCTCGGCAAGGTGCTGTCCGTCGAAAAGGCGCTGGAGGACAAATGACGCGCCATCCGCTCGGCGAGGCGCACACGCGCGAGCTGCTGCGTCTGTCCGGCCTCGCGCCGCCCGCGCGCCTGCTCGACATGGGCGCGGGGGACGGGGATACGGTAAGGCTGCTCAGGGCGCTGAGCTTCGAGGCGGTCGGCGTCGATCTCAAGGGCGGAGAGGGCGTTGAATACGGCGACCTTCTGCGCCTTGAGTACCCCGGCGGCAGCTTTGACGCGGCGATAGCCCAGTGCAGCTTCTTCCTCTCGGGCGACGTGGATGGCGCGTTTCGGGAGGCGTACCGGCTTATCAGACCGGGCGGGGCGCTGCTCTGGTCGGATGTGAGCTTCACCGACGCCGCCGCGCGGGCGCGCCGCGCCGGGTTCGCCGTCGAATACGAGGGCGATATGACCGCGCAGTGGCGCGAATACTATATCGAGAGCCTCTGGCGCGGCACGGCGGACTGCCTGCCCGCGCGCCCGGAGGGAAAATGCGCGTACACCGCGCTCATCTGTCGAAAGGAATTGAGACATGGATCTTTTTGAACAAATCATCACTCTCTCGCGGCAGGGCTTTTTCTGCTCGCAGATACTGATGCAGCTCGGTATGGCTGCGACCGGCCGGGAGGATGCCGCGCTCGTGCGCGCCATGGGCGGGCTCTGCGGCGGCCTCGGCTTCACGGGGAAGGTCTGCGGCTGCCTCACGGGAGGCTGCTGTCTGCTGTCGTATTATCTCGGCAAGGGCGAGGCGGACGAGACGGAGCAGCCAGAGGCGAGGGCGGCAATAGCGGAATTTGTGCGCTGGTTCGAGGAGCGCGCGAAGAGCGAATACGGCGGGGACAGCTGCTTTGCCATGACCGGGAACGAGCCGGGACGGCGGCTCGCCGTCTGCCCCGGCCTCATCGCCGACAGCTATGAGAAATGCATGGAGCTTTTGACGGAGCGCGGGGCGCTGTGAGCGGGCTTGTCGGCCGGACGAGGAGCGTGTGCCCGGTCTGTCTGCGCGCGCTGGACGCCGAAAAAAGCGTCGGCGGCGACGGGAACATCTATCTTGAAAAGACCTGTCCGGAGCACGGGCATTTTTCCGCCCTGATCTGGGAGGGGGACAGAGAGAGCTATCTCGCCTGGGGCGCGTCCGACAGGGGAGGGAGCGGGGTGAAGAGCGCCGCGCCCTCCGTCCGCGGCTGCCCGCGCGACTGCGGCCTCTGCGCCGAGCACCTGACGGACGGCTGCTGCGTACTGCTCGAGCTCACGAACCGCTGCGACCTGCGCTGCCCGGTCTGCTTTGCGAGCGCCGGGGAGCGCGCCCCGCGCGACCCAACGCCCGCGGAGATCGGCGCGCTGTACGACCTGCTCAACGCGCGCGGCGGCGGCTTCAATATCCAGCTCTCGGGCGGAGAGCCGACCATGCGCGACGACCTGCCGGAGCTGATCGCGCTCGGCCGGGAGAAGGGCTTTAGCTTTTTCCAGCTCAACACCAACGGACTGCGCATTGCGCGCGAGACGGGCTATGCGCAGAGCCTCAAGGCGGCCGGGCTGGGCTGTGTTTTTTTGCAGTTCGACGGCTTTGACGAGCGCGTGTATACGGCGCTGCGCGGAAGAGACATTCTCAAGGAAAAGATTGCCGCGATAGACAACTGCGCGGCGGCGGGGCTGCCGGTGGTGCTCGTGCCGGTGATAGCGCCGGGGCTGAACGAGGACTGCATAGGCGACCTGCTGCTGTTCGCTATGGACAGGATGCCTTTCGTGCGCGGCGTGCATTTTCAGCCGCTCAGCCGCTTCGGCCGCTGCGGCGTCGAGGGCGGGTCGTTTCGCGTGACGATACCGCGAATGCTCCGCGAGATAGAGCGGCAGAGCGGCGGCATTTTCAAGGCGGCGGACTTTGCCGGCGGCGGCGCGGAAAACCCCTACTGCTCCTTTCACGCGAGCTATCTGCGCTCGCCGGAGGGGGGCTTCAGGCCGCTCGGCCGCGGCTGCGGCTGCGGCGCGGTCATGCCGTCGCAGGCGCGGGAATACGTCGCGAGCCGCTGGGGCGGCGCGCCGGACGAGGGCGCGGACGCCGCCATGACGGACACCTCCTCGCTCGACGATTTTCTCCGCCGCACCCGGGACAACAGCTTTTCCGTGTCCGGGATGCTGTTTCAGGACGCGTACACGCTCGATCTCGAGCGGCTGCGCCGCTGCTATATCTGCGAGGCGGACGCGGAGCGCGGCATGGTGCCGTTTTGCGCGTATAATCTCACGGATAAGGACGGAAGGGCGCTGTACAGAAGATGAAGATATCCGCGCTTGACGCTGAGATAAGGAAAAAAGAGGGCAGGGCTTCCCTGAGCCGCGCCGATATAGAGGCGATGCAGCTCGAAAAGCTCAACGCCGTGCTCGCGCGCGAGAGGGCGCGCGGCGGCTTCTACGCGGCTGTGCCGGAGCGCCTTCAAACGCTCGACGAGCTGCGCCGGCTGCCCTTTACCACGGCGGAGGAGCTGAGCGCGCGCGGCGGCGCCATGCTGCTGCTCTCCCAATCCGAGGTGCGGCGCGTCATCACCGGCGAGACCAGCGGAACCTCCGGCCTTGTAAAGCGCGTGTTCTACACCGCGCGCGACTGCGAGAACACGGTGGAGTTTTTTGCCGCCGGGCTTTCGGAGCTGGTGCGTCCCGGCGGCGTCACGCTCATCGCGATGCCCTTTTCCGGCCCCTACGGGCTGGGGGAGCTGATAGCGCAGGCGATAGAGCGTCTCGGCGCGAGGCCGGTGAAGGCCGGGGCGAGCCTCAGCTACGGGGAATACGGAGCGCTTCTTCGCCGGGAGCGGCCGGACAGCCTCGTCGGCATGACGGCGCAGCTTTTATCACTGCTCCGGCTCTTCGGCCGGGGGACGCTCCGCCGCGCGCTCGTCAGCGGGGACGCCTGCCCGCCCGCGCTGCTCTCGCTCATCGGCGGGCTCGGCGTGGAGCTCTTTCCGCACTACGGCTCGCGCGAGATGGCGCTCGGCGGCGCGGTGACCTGCCCCGCCCACTGCGGGATGCATCTGCGGGAGGAGCACGTCATCGCGGAGATAATCGGCGAAGACGGCGCGCCCCTCCAGCGCGGGGAGAGCGGCGAGCTCGTAATCACCACGGTCGGCATGGAGGCCATGCCGCTCATCCGCTATCGCACGGGCGACACTGCGCGGCTCTTGCCGGGGCTCTGCCCCTGCGGCAGCGCGCTTGCGCGGCTCGACGGCGTGTGCAGGCGGGACAACCCCATGGAGGCGCTCGACGCGGCGCTCTTCGCGCTGCCGGAGCTGATAGATTATCGCGCGGAGCGCGCGGGCGACGCGCTCAGGCTAACGGCGCTGACCCTGGGCGAACCGGAGAGCGCGCGGATACGCGCCGCGGCAGCCGGGCTGTTCCCCGGGAAAAGGATAGAGGTCGGCGCGAGGCGCTGCAAAATGGACGACAGACGCCTGTACGCAGGGAAAAGGGCGCTTGAAAAAGGAGAGGGAAATGTATTGCAGGACAGCGGTCAGCTTCTATAAGGACGGGTTCGACGCCGGAATAGGCTTCGGAAAGGGCATAGCGATGCTGCTCGAGCGCGTGGACAAATTCGGCTCCATCAATCAGGCCACGCGCGACATGGGCATGGCCTACTCCAAGGCCTGGCGCATCCTCAAGGCGACCGAGGCGGAGTTCGGCGTGTCGCTCGTCAGCCGCGACGGGGCGCGGGGCTCCAGCCTCACGGAGGACGCACGGCGGCTGATAGAGCTGTATTATGCGCTCAATGAGTGCGCCCGCGAGGCCGTTTTGACAGAAATTGAGGCGCGGGGGCTATAAACCGGAAATTTTTTATTGACCTTTTTTGCGAATGGTATTATTCTTTAGTTAGAATTATTCTCACACGGGAATAACAAACTACAAACGAGGTGCAATAAAACGAAAAAGTTTCTCGCGATCCTTCTGACGCTGTGTATGACGCTCGCACTGTGCGCCTGCGGCTCCACCGCGGCCGCGCCGACGGCCGCCCCCGCCGCCACCGAAGCGCCCGCCGAGACAGCGGAGCCGGTGGAGCTTATCGTGTTCGCCGCGGCCTCCATGCAGGAGACGCTCACCGAGCTCGGCGACAAGTACATGGCCGCAAACCCGAACGTGACCTTGACCTTCAACTTCGACTCCTCCGGAACCCTGCTCACCCAGATCACCGAGGGCGCCGACTGCGATCTGTTCGTCTCTGCCGGACAGAAGCAGATGAACGCGCTCGACGGCTCGCTCAAGGACGACAAGGACAAGAACCCCGACGGGCTCGACCTCGTGCTTCAGGGCACCCGCGTCAACCTGCTTGAGAACAAGGTCGCTCTGGCTGTCCCGGAGGGGAATCCCGCCGGCATCAAGTCCTTCGACGATCTCAAGGCCGGGCTCACGGCCGGCACGATAACGCTCGCCATGGGCAACTCCGACGTCCCTGTAGGACAGTACACTCAGAAGATACTGGCCTACCTCGGGCTGGATGAGACCGCGCTCGCCAACGCCGGCTCCATCACCTACGGCTCCAACGTCAAGGAAGTCACCACTCAGGTCTCGGAGGCGACCGTGGACTGCGGCATTATCTATCAGACCGACGCCTTCTCCGCGAAGCTGACCGTTGTCGATACGGCCACCAAGGATATGTGCGGACAGGTCATCTATCCCGCCGCGCTCATCAACACCACCACCAGGCAGGAAGCCGCCCAGGCCTTCCTTGACTATTTGCAGACCGCCGAGGCCGCCGCGGTGTTCGAGAACGTGGGCTTCACAATGGTTAAATAAATCTTCAGCTGCGGGCGGCTGCCCGCTCAAAGCATCGACTTGCCAAAGGGGTCTGACAGACCTCTTTGGCAAGCTTCATGTTTCAG
>JAYFNM010000028.1:0-9152 GCA_034933465.1 Oscillospiraceae bacterium
CCCGGCGCCCCAAACGGGGTGCCCCGGTTCCGGGACGTGCAAAGCGCCCTAGTTGTGTTTCTTCGCTTTTACCGGCGCGGGGGCGGGCGTCTTGCCCTTGACGAGCCAGCCGATGAACATGACGATGGCGAAGAACACCAGATAGCCCAGCACCTGCTGATAGCCCTTGCCGACCCAGCAGCAGTACACCATGAACAGGCAGCAGGCTACGCCGAGGCAGGGCATGACATAGCGCTTGAAGAATTTCAGATCCTTGCCCTTTATCATCAGGGCGACGAACATGGGGATATACATGGCATAGAGGTTAATGATGGATATCTCGTCCGGCTCCCAGCCTATCCACATGCTGTTGTGTACGCCGCCGAAGAAGTCCGGCCCGCGCATCCAGAGGATGGTTATCCAGGCGTACCAGAAGCCGCCGAGGATGAGGCCGATCATGCTCGACTTCATCACGAAGCCGTTCTGCTTGTCAACATTGCCGTAGAACTCGGGGCGGGGGCCCATCCCGCGGACGGAGATGGCGTACATCCCGCGGCAGGAGCCCATGATAAGCCCGTTCATCGTGCCGAGGCAGGAAATGGTGACGAACACATACACTATCGTGCCCACCACGTTGCCGAATATGTTGGAAAAGGCTATCTTGGGCAGAGTTTCGCCGAGGGGCCAGGTGCCGATGATGGTATCGACGCTGCCGACGGAGCTCATCGAGAAAATATACAGGCAGTAGATGACGGTGCAGGCGAAAGCGCCGATTATGAGCGCGAGGGGCAGGTTCTTCTTCGCGTCCTTCAGCTCGGCGTTTATCGAGGTCGCGATTATCCAGCCCTCATAGGCGAAGGCAAAGGCGGTCACCCCGCCGAAGATGCCCGCGAAGCCGCCGCCGCCGCTCTGCGCGGTGGCCGCCGCGCCCTCCGCCAGCACCGCGGCGGTGCTGCCGTTGGAAATGCCGGCTATCGTGCCGACGATACCCATGAGAATGAGCGGGATGAGCTTAATGACGGTCATGGACACCTGGAGCTTGCCCGCGAGCTTGGGGCTGAGCGCGTTGATGCCGTAGCCTATCATCAGATAACCCGCGCCGAGGCCGACAGTCTCCATGCTGATGATGCCCGACGAGAAATCCAGCGCCTTGACGCCGAAGAGCGGGCAGGTGAACACGGCGGCAAAAAAGGCCAGCGTGGCCGCGAGGGAGGGGTAATATATCGTCGTGGTGAACCAGCCCATAAAATAGGCATAGTTGGGGCCGAGAGCCATCTCGGCATAGTCCACGACGCCGTTGACCTTTTCATAGCGCGTGGCCAGCTCCGCAAAAACAAGCGAGCAAATGATGCACATCAGGCCGACAATCGCGACGACCAGCACCGCCTGCAGCATGTTGCCGCCGGTGAGGCTGAGCACCTTGCCGCCCTTGATGAACACGCCGGAACCTATAACGATGCCTATAACCATCGCTATCGCTGTTGGCAGTCCGTATCTCTTCTCCATAAAAGTACCCACCTTAAAAAAATTTCGGGTTTGTCTTTTACAAAGGTATCTCATTTTCCATTCAAAGTCAACAATTCTTTTCCGCTTTAGCGAATCATTCGGTCAGTCCGCTCCCCTGCCAGGAAATCCGACAGCTCTGCGACGGTCTTGAAATAATTCGCGCAGTTTTCGCGCATGAAGCGCTCTATCTGCGCAATGTCGTTCGACCAGCCGGCGGCCGCGAAGGCCACGCCGCAGGCCTCGGCCATATCGTAGCCGGGCTTGAGGTCGTCTATCATCAGCAGCTCGCGCGGCGAGAGGGAGAAGCGCCGCTCTATCTCCTCGAGCGGCCAGGGGCTGGGCTTGCGCCGCTCCACCGGCTGCTCCCAGCCGTAGACCGCGTCCGGCTCGGGCAGGCCGTTCGCCCGGTAGTCGCGCAGGATATTCTCGTCGTACGAGTGCGACACGACGCATATCAGGCCGCCCTCCCGCTTATGCCGCTCCATGATCTCCCGGATGCCGGGGTAGGCCTTCGGGACATGGTCCTTCACATAGGCGCGCCAGAAGACCACCTCGTCCTCAAGGTCGGCGTCGCTCATGGCGTAGTCCTCATGGCACATGGGGATAAAGCCGGGGTCGAAATTCTTGAGAAAATATTTCTCGAGGCCGCAGTCCATGCCGGGACGGCGCAGCTCCAGATATTTTTGAAAGCAGGGGTGATGTATGGTGGCGGTGCTGTTCACGACCGTGTCGTCATGGTCGAAGACCAGGCATTTGTATCTCATATTTACCTCTTATACCTCAGGCTCCCGCGGGCGATCTGAACGGTCGGGCGCGAGAGCCTGTGCTTGCAGCTTTTATTTTAATAGAAGGTGGCGACGTCCTGCGCGGGCGCGTCACAGGGCGCGGAAGCGATATAGGTCAGCACCGGGCCCTTCTTGCCGTAGGCGCGGTGGAACTTGAAGCTCACCTTCGCCGTGAGCAGCATCCAGGTGTCGTCCTTCACGGTCTCCGCCTGCTCCCACTGGCACACCAGCGCCGCAAACTGGATATCCTGCACGCAGCAGGTCATCACGTGGCGGCCGACGATAAAGGAGCCGGCGGGTATCTTCTTGCGCACGAGCGCGCGGCACTTGAAGCGCACCGTCTTGCCCTCGTACTTCTTTTGCTCCTCGGACATGTCCCTGTACCACACGGCGTAGTCGTCGTCCCCGATATCGACGACGGGCGCGTCGATATCGAAGGGCAGAGGGTCCTCTATATCGTCGTACTCGACCTTGCCGCCGGCGTATTCATAGGCGATGTCCGTCCTTCTGGACGCGCCGCGGACTATCTTGTGGAAGGCCAGCTTGTCCATGCCCTTGTCAAAGCGGTTGAACACCACGAGCTCGCAGCTCTTCAGCTTGTCGTACACGAGCTGGCGCATGTTGCTGTTATAGGTCAGAAAGCTGCCCGCGTCGGCGAACATGAACTCCTGATACACCATCCAGCTCTCGGGCATGGCGTTATACAGCGCGTCGAGCATCCACATCCCGTTGTACTCCACCACGACGCGCACCGCCCCGGCCTTTCGGAGATACTCCTCGAGCTTCTCCGCCGTCAGCCCGGACTGATCCTCGACGACCTGTATAAATACGGAGCCGTCGGCAAACTGGTCGGGCGCGTATTCCTCCTCGCCCTCCTCGCAGATGAGCAGCAGCGTCTTTTCGCCGTTGCAGAAGCGCTTGTCCTCCAGCGTCTCCTGGATGAACTTGGTCTTGCCCGCCTCCAGGAAGCCCGTGAACAGATATACCGGAATGTCCTTTGTCTTACTCAATGCCAAACAGCTCCTTCAGCGCCTCTTCGTTCAGTCTGGAACCTATCACGCAAAACCTGCCGGTCACGGCGGCCGCGCCGCGGCGGATGTCCGGCTCGCCCGGCACATAGTCGAAGTATATCCAGTCCCCGTCGCTCGCATCCACTATGCCCTTCGCGCGGAGGATGAGGCCGTATTTCTCCTCATCGTCGAGCGCCGCGAGTATCCGGCCGAGCTCCTCCTGCGTGAACCTGCGCGGCGTCTCGGCGCCCCAGCTTATGAACACCTCGTCGGCATGATGATGGTGCTCATGGTCGTGGCAGCCGCAGCCGCAGCTCTCACCGTGCTCGTGGTCGTGCTCGTGATGATGGTCGTGGTCATGGTCGTGCTCGTGCTCGTGGCAGCCGCAGCCGCAGCTCTCGCCGTGCTCGTGGTCGTGGTGATGATGGTCGTGGTCATGGTCGTGCTCGTGGTCATTGTCCTGGCAGCCGCAGCCGCAGCTCTCGCCGTGCTCGTGATGATGCTCGTGCTCGTGCTCGTGCTCGTGGTCATGGCCGTCGTCGTCATCGTCGTCGTCATCGCGGTGCTGCTGCTCGTGCTCGAGCCGCGCCAGCTCCATGCGCAGGCCGTTGGTGTCCATGGCCTGTCTGATCTGTTCGCCGCTGAGCTTGTCCCAGGGGGTGGTGATGAGCCCGGCGCCGGGGTTGAGCCGCTTTAAAAGCTCTGTCGCGGCGAGGATCCTGTCCTCTCCCGCGCCGCCGGTGCGGCTGAGGACGATAAGGTCGGCGTTCTCGACCTGATCGTTGAAAAACTCGCCGAAGTTGCGCATATACATGCGGCACTTGCCGGCGTCCACGACCGTCACCCTCGCGCCTATCTGCGCGCCCTCGACCTTCTCCACCGCGCGGGTCACGTCGGACAGCTTGCCGACGCCAGACGGCTCGATTATGATGCGGTCCGGCGCGAAGTCGTCCATGACCTTTTTGAGCGCCTTGGTAAAATCTCCCACCAGCGTGCAGCAGATGCAGCCGGAATTCATCTCGGTTATCTCAACTCCGGCGTCCTTGAGGAAGCCGCCGTCTATCGCTATCTCGCCGAATTCGTTCTCGATGAGCACCAGCTTTTCGCCCTTGTAGCCCTCGGAGATCAGCTTTCTTATAAGGGTGGTCTTGCCCGCGCCCAGGAAGCCGGAAAATATATCGATCCTTGTCATGGTGATTACCTCCATGTATCATCAAATTATTATTGCTGAGTGCATATTATAGCATTTCCCCCCACGGCTTACAAGAGGTCTGCGCTCGTTTTGCGCCTTTTGCTTTTTTGACGCCGGATGTTCATATTGTGCTTGCAATTTGTTTATATTTGTCGTAATATTGTAACAAGATAAGCGTGGGGTCTTTAACCGGTGCTCCGTCGGCGCCCCGGCCTCTCTTTCCGCGCAAACTTTGCGGGGCAAAACTTAATCTTTATTAAGCTGTGCCGCGCCGTATGGACAAAGCGAAAACATTTCTATATAATTACATTGTGGTTTAATTTGGGCATCAAAGGGTTGGTTGAGTAATATTACGGCTCGCACAGAGCCTTTTAGGGGGACAAAAAAATGAAAAAACGCCTGATAAGCGTGCTGCTCACGGTCTGTCTGGTCGTGGCGCTCTTCTCCTGCCTCAGCGTGGAGGCCGCGGCGGCGGACACCGTAAAGTACACTCTCAAGAGCGGCGACACCGTCTACGGAGTATGTCAGAGCCTTGGCATAGATTTCTATGCCAACTACACCTGGATAACCAAGACCAACAACATCAAGAGCTATGCGAACCTGAAGGTCGGCACGGTCATCACCCTGCCCGCCCCCGGCTCCAAGCCGGCGGATACCATCACCGGCGGCTCGGCCGTCTCCGGCAGCGCCAACGACAAGACGCTCCTTTCCGGCGACTTTATCAGCGGCTATCTCATCACACACCCCATGGCCTCCGGCGAGACGGTCTATTCCGTGTGCAGCGCGCTCGGTATAGATTTTTATGCCAACTCCGACAAGATATCCAAGCTCAGCGGCATCAAGAGCTATAACCGCGTGCCGGTAGGCAAGCTCGTCTATCTGCCCGTCACGACGACCCCGGCCGCCGGTACGAGCTGCATAAAGATAGTCGCGCACAAGATAGTCTCCGGCGACACTACATATGGCATCTGCAACAGCTACGGCATCAGCTACACCGCCTCGCTGAGTATGCTGAAGATCCTCAATAACAAGGACAACATGGGCGCCATCAAGGCCGGCCAGCTGCTCTATCTGCCTGTGCCGACCACCATCGCCGCAAGCTCCGGCGGCTCCACGGGCGGCTCCGGCGGCTCCGGCTCTGCCTCCACCTCGGACGGCAAGACCTACTCCATCTATACCAACACCACCAACCACGGCAGCTTTGAGGTGCAGGTCGGCGGCAAGGCCGTCACAACGGCCGTCTCCGGCACGAAGGTGACCGTCAAGGCCACCCCGGCCGACAACTACAAGCTCGGCAGCATCTCCGTGACGAAGGACGGCGCGTCCGTCGCCGCGGTCGGCGCGGACGGCAGCTTCACCATGCCCAACAGCAATGTCCGCATCAGCGTGACCTTTGTCTCCGGCACGGACAACACCATCTACAGGGGCAGCGCGACCAACGGCAGCTTCAAGACCCTTGTCAACGGCGCCGAGGCCGATAAGGCCGCCGGCGGGCAGACCGTCACCATCGTCGCCTCCCCTGCCTACGGCTATGAGCTCGATACCATGAAGGTGACCTATAACAGCGGCGCTGACAGCGTGCCCGTCACGAACGGCAGCTTCACCATGCCCGGCAACGCCGTCAAGGTGGACGTCAGCTTCAAGGCCGCCGCCAAGCACGCGCTGACCAAGGGCAGCCTCTCCAACGGCAGCATCGACTTCCAGATAAACGGCGCGTCTGTAAGCGAGGCGGATTCCGGCGAGACCGTCAAGATCGTCGATTCCCCGGCAGCGGGCTATAAGCTCGGCAGCGTGACCGTCGCCAAGACCGGCGACATCTCCGTGACGGTCCCG
Source organism: Oscillospiraceae bacterium (assembly GCA_034933465.1). Taxonomy (GTDB): domain Bacteria; phylum Bacillota; class Clostridia; order Oscillospirales; family Oscillospiraceae; genus Limivicinus. The sequence goes on from JAYFNM010000028.1 coordinate 6,306, forward strand.
GTAAACAACGGCAGCTTCGTCATGCCGGAGTTTGACGTCACCGTCAGCGCGAGCTTTACCGGCACGAGCTATACCGTCTTCATAACCGAGCCCTCCAACGGCACTCTCTCCGTCAAGGTCAACGGCGCGGACACCACCAAGGCGGCCATGGGCGACGCCGTGAAGATCCTTGCCGCTCCGGCCGATGGCTATGAGATCGACAAGATCTCCATCACCAAGGACGGCGCCGAAGTCGCCACGATGGCGGGCGACGGCACCTTCACGATGCCCGGCATGAACGTGAGAGTGACCGTCACCTTCAAGGCCAAGACCTGAGCCCGACCGACAATGAAACGCCTGCGCCGCTGCTGCGGCGCAGGCGTTTCAGCCTGTCAGAGAGGCCTCGCAGAGTTTTTCTCCCGCTGGAGAAGAACAGTCCTAAAGACAAATTTTTGAACAGGCACGCAAAATAGCAAATGGCGTCTCAGAGGGGCTGTTTCATGATTTTCATTGTGAAACAGCCCCTCCTCCGCTGTCGTAACGGCCGACAGGCCCAGAGCCACTTCCCCGTGGGGGAGCGACACATGAGGAAATTGAACCGGCAGACATCATTAGTCCTCAGTGACTCTCGGCGTTTGCGCAGACCACAGGCGGCAGCTATTGCGACGCTCTCGAAAGCGGGCTCAGAGCCGGGACGTGCCCGTATACTCCGCCGACAATGAGCACGCGATTATAAACCCAAGTCGAATGAAGGAAGAGGCAATGGGCGCGGCGGTGGTATCATCCATACTCGGCGGCGGACAGACACTCGCGCAGAGGGCTTCGAGCGGAGCGGCCAACAAACAGTCTTCGGCGGGCGAAGACATCCGCACAAATACAGACAGCAGAGACGAATCCTCATTGAAAAGCGCTAACGCCGGGGCAGATTCTTCGGCTGCGCCTCAGAATGACATGCTGGGGCGCAATGACAGCGCGGGGGAGAGCGACGTCGAGACTGTCGCGGAAATGATGAGCGGCGGGCGAATAAACAACACTGCCGCCGCGGGCATTGTTGCGTCGCCAGAGCTGTCGAGGGCGTTCACGGAGCTGACTGGCATTGAGCTCAACGGCACGAACCGCGAGAACGTCATGGCCGTTCAGGAGGCCGCGCGAGGCCGCGCCTACGCCGCGCAAGACAGCGAAAGGCTCGCGCGGGAGGCGGCGGACGAGGCAAACGCAGACGAAGCGCAGGCGGCGGAGACCGCGGCGGTACGCAGCAGCGGCTACGAATCATATATCCGCGGGATCTTCCTCAAGGGTGGAGCGAGCCGCGCGGAGGCGACGGAGATCCTTTCAAGCCCTCAGATGCGCACGACCTGGGAGCAGATGACCGGGAAGACGCTGCCCGAAAGCTCCAAGAGCGCGGCAAAAATGATAATGGAGACGCGGCGCGACGTCTCCAAGCTGAACGCCGCCGCGCAGGGCGGCGCGTGGCACGACGCAATGTGGTACGGGGACAAGGGCGCAACATCGGCGCCGAAGACCAGCGCTGCACCTTCACAACATAATATTGACAACGCAAACGCGAGCATCTATAATGATTCCACGAGGGAAGGAGGCGTTAATGATGGCACAGCAGGAAGCAATGAAAATACTGGTATCAGAGTGGATGGAGTATTACAACGTGTGGATGCCGGCGCTGCAGGAGGGCAAAACTCCCCTCGAGGCGCTGGGGCTGCTCCGGTCTTTCGCCTGAGCTCAGATTCTCAAAAAGCACTTAAACAACGCGGCGTTGTCAGCTTTGGACTGGTAGACAGTTCAACAGACAGCGCCGCGTTTTCTTCCGCGCTGGATAAAGCGAGAGCCGCCGATGCCAAAAACGGATGGGCGGTAACTCCGAAGACCGCCGATGAGCTGTCTGCGTCTCAAACAAGGCTCATCATGTCCGCCGATAAAAACGCGGGCATCGGCGTCGCGGCAGACGGAGACATAGAGGCAGTTTTCAAAAACCAGAACGGCGGTCCGGCAAAAGCACTTGATATATTGATGCCCGCCGCGCTTGAGGCAGGCGGCAACAAGCTGGATTGTTACGGCGAATTTTTGGCTCGTATATATGCGCAATATGGGTTCGTTCCCGTGGCGCGCGTGGAATTCAACCCGGAATATGCCAATGAAGGATGGACGCCCGAAAAAGGCACTCCGTATATCTACTTCATGGTGCACAACGGGGACAGCGCAAATGACGTTATTGGTAAAAAAGGCAGCTATAATTATTCCGCGGAAGCGCTCAACTCCTTGCCCACATTCGGGAAGGACGCATACGACGCCGCTTATAAATACAGAGATTCGCTGATCACGCGCGGAGAGGCCGCAGGAGATGTGCGGAGCGCGGGAGGGGCGGAGACACCAACCGCGGCGCAGAAAGCCACTGAGACGGGTTCAGCGGCTTTAAAAACGGCAGCGGCGGTGGGAGCGGCACAGGGCGCAAAAAATGCCGCGGGTATACCGCAGCATATAAGCATCAAAGATTATTCAAACAACGGCAGCCCCGTGTGGAGCTTTCTTGATTACGACGACACCGCCGCTCAGGCGGAGGCGACGCAAAAGGCCAAGGGCAGGATGACAGCGGAAGGGAAAGTAGTCACTATATTTCAATCCACGCTCCCCGTGGGGGGAGCGACGGAGCTGTCGGCGGTGCTGCCGTACCTGCGGAGACATTTCAATCCACGCTCCCCGTGGGGGGAGCGACTCGCTTGAGAGCTTGAGATCCGGCGCGACTGAGAAATTTCAATCCACGCTCCCCGTGGGGGGGAGCGACCTGCCGATAGAGGACATAAAGGCATCAAGCGAGCTTATTTCAATCCACGCTCCCCGTGGGGGGAGCGACGC
>JAYFNM010000029.1:0-54683 GCA_034933465.1 Oscillospiraceae bacterium
GACCAGAATGACGGAGGGGCCGATAGGCGGAAGGATGATAGCCTTCGCCGTGCCGCTCCTTATAGGGAATCTCTTCCAGCAGCTCTACAACACGGCGGACGCGCTGATAGTCGGACGGATGCTCGGCAACGTCGCGCTGGCGGCGGTCAGCGCGACGGGGACGCTGGTGTTCCTGCTCGTCAGCCTTTTTGAGGGCATCGCGGTCGGCGCGGGCGTGCTGATATCGCGGTATTTCGGCGCGAGGGAGCAGGAGAAGCTGCGCCTCGCGATACACACGAATATCGCGTTCAGCCTCGCCGCGGGCGTGATACTGACGGTCGTCGGCACCACGATGACCCCGACGATACTCCGCTGGATGGGGACGCCCGAGGACGTGATGGCGCTGTCGGTGGAGTATATCCGCATATATTTCGCGGGCAGCCTCGGCCTTGTGCTCTATAACTGCCTTCGCGGCACGATGCAGGCGGTCGGCGACGGGCGCGACCCGCTGATATATCTCATCGTCTCCTCGGTCATAAACGTGATACTGGACGTGGTGTTCATCGGCGTCTTCAAGACGGGCGTCGGCGGCGCGGCGGTGGCGACGATAATCTCGCAGTTTATCAGCGTGATCCTGTGCCTGGCAAAGCTGCTGCGCACGAAGGAGGACTTCCGGGTGTCCGTGAGGCAGATACGCTTTCACTGGGACATGCTGAGGCATATCCTGAGCTACGGCCTGCCCTCCGGGCTGCAAAACTCCGTCATCGGCCTTGCCAACGTCGTCGTGCAGTCGAATATCAACGCCTTCGGCACCATGGCCGTGGCCGGCTGCGGCGCGTATACCAAGGTGGAGGGCTTCGTGTTCCTGCCGATAACGAGCTTCACCATCGCCCTCACGACCTTTGTCGGGCAGAATCTCGGCGCGAAAGAGTATGAGCGGGCGAAAAAGGGCGCGCTCTTCGGCGTGGTCTTCACGCCGCTCGTCGCCGAGCTCATAGGCGCCGCGTTCTATATGACGGCTCCGCTGCTCATAGGCGCCTTCACTGAGGAGCCGGCGGCCATAGACTTCGGCGTGGACAAGGCGAGAACCTGCTCGCTGTTCTTCGCCCTGCTCGCCGTGAGCCATTGCCTGAGCGCCGTGCTGCGAGGAGCCGGCAAGGCGGTCATACCGATGACGGCCATGCTCATCTGCTGGTGCGTCATAAGAGTGACCATTTTAAAGATCGCCGTGCCGCTTTTCAATACCATCGCCGTGGTAAACTGGGTCTATCCCATAACCTGGAGCATGACGGCGGTGTTTCTCACGGTCTATTATCTGAAGGCGGACTGGCTGCACGCGTTCGACAGAAAAATATAGGGGCGGAGGTTTCGGATATGGCGATAGTGGTGGTCGGCAATGCCTTCGTGGACATAAAGGGCTTCCCGGACAACAATTATATCCCCGCCGGGCGAAACGCCGGGCGTGTGGAGATAGTCCACGGCGGCGTGGGCCGGAACGTGGCGGAGGATATCGCGAACGTCGAGCTGCGCCCGCGCTTCGTGAGCATGGTGGACGACAGCGCCGAGGGTCGCGAGGTCGTGCGCAAGCTCAACAATCACAAGGTGGACACGGACTATGTCGTCTCCGTGCCCGACGGCATGGGCATGTGGCTGGCCATATTCGACGGCACTGGCGACATAGTGGGCTCTATCTCAAAGCGCCCGGTCATGGACGCCATGGTGACGCTGCTCGACGAGCGGGGCGACGAGATCTTCGCCGGCGCGGACAGCATCGTGCTCGAGATAGACATGGACAAGGAGGTCGTCAAGCGCGTCTTCAAATACGCGGAGAAATACGGCAAGCGCGTGTACGCCGTGGTGGCCAACATGAGCATCGCCTCCCAGCGGCGCGATTTTTTGCAGTCGATCGACTGCTTCGTCTGCAACGCCCAGGAGGCGGGGATACTCTTCGCGGAGGACTTCGGCGCGCTCAGCCCGGAGGCGCTGCGCGCGGAGCTCGCAAAGCGCGTCGTCAGCGCGCGCATTGCGTCCATGGTGGTCACGATGGGCGGCCTCGGCGCGGTATACGCCGACCTCGGCGGCGACAGCGGGGTCTTCCCGGCGAGCAGCGTCCCGGTGAAGGACACCACCGGCGCGGGGGACGCCTTCTGCGCGGGCGTGGCCATCGGCCTGACCTACGGCAAGTCCCTGCGCGGCGCTGTGGAGATAGGCACGCGCCTCGCCTCCTCCGTCATTTCCGTCTCGGAAAACGTCTGCCCCCGCTTCCTGCCGAGCGAGTTCGGCCTCAATATCGGGAGCATTTAAAAGCGCGCGAACGCAGAGCGGCATGAATTCTCCGGAGCCTGCTGCAAAGACGGACGGTCAAGAACCGGCCGGCTTTTGCAGCGGGCTCTTTTCGTCGCGTTTACTGACAGAGCCTCGCCGCCGCCGGGGAGCTATGCCGCGCCGCGCACCGCGTTCCGGGCGAGCCATGCGGGCGCGCCTTCATCGCTGTAGAGCTCAATGTTGGGGCTTTGAAAGAAATATGTATAGCCGAGCAGCCTGTCGCCGAACCTGGCGAAGACGGCGCCCTCCGGCTCGTCCGACCAGCTGAGCACACAGTCCGCGAGCAGCCGCTCGCCGAGCAGCAGGCGCAGCGCCGCCTCAACGCAGTCCTTTGAGGGGCGCGTGCGGTATATGAACTCCTCCGTGCGCACGCCCTCGAATTCCCCCTGCTGATAGACGACGGCCGGGAGGCTGTCCGGATACTCGGGGGAGGCCACGCGGTTGAGGACGACCTCGCCCACGCACATGCGCAGCTCCTGTGTGCGGCGGGGGTTGCCCGCCTCAAGGTATATGAATTTCGACAGCAGATACAGCTCGTCGAAGCTGACCTTCGTCTCGCCGGAGCGGGCGGCGTCTATCTGCGCGTCCCGCAGAGCCTGCGCCCCGCGCCCGCCGTCGATATCGCCGGAGACGGCCGCGGCGGTCATCAGAGCCAGATAGTCCGGCTCGGGCTCCTCCTCGGTAAAGGCGCAGGTCGTCAGACACAGCATCAGCGCGAGCGCCGCGGTGAGCGTAAGGAATTTTTTCATGCGTTCCGCCTCCCCTCAGCCTCAGTATACTCAGGCGGGCGGGAGGATTATGTCGGAATGGGGAGGGAAAGCGTCGGAAATAAAACAAATCGTTTACAAGACCAAAATGATCCTGTAAACGATAAGGAGCGCTCCGAAGACAGACGCCGGGCGCGTCACGCGCCGCGCCGGATGAGCTGCCTGAGCTCGCTGTAGCTGTACTGTCCGCCCGCGCCCTCAAGGCTTTGCGCGTCGGCGGAGAAGCTGTATACGGAATACGCGCCGCGGGAGAGCGAATACGCGCCCTCCGGGATGGCGCTGCCGGGGCGCTGTATGAGAAAGAGCAGATCCTCGTCCCCCTGGGCGGGGGGAGCGAGAAGATCCACAGAGAAGCGGTAAAAGCTCGCGTCGCTGCCCGTCTCGCCGTCCTGCGCGCCGTAATAGCCGGCGTAGTCGGCGGTGGAGGCGTAGCCGCCGGGGAAATATACGGAGATGATATCGCCCGCGGCGAGCGTACCCTTGAGGCTCTCGGTCACGCGCAGGTCGGCCTGCGTCCAGGCGGTGCCGCCGATAAAGGTGTAGTAGACGCCGCTTATCCTGCCGCGCACGACGACCGTTGAGCCGACGGCGGCGACAACAGGGTCGGCCGCGCCGCTCTGCGCCGCGCCGTAGCGCTTTTCGCCCGCTACGGAATCTTCGCTGATGGAATCGGGGTTATATACGAACTGCGGCATGGCCGTCTTGTCATGGGTCAGGACGACGGCGCTCTCGCTCTGAGCCTCCTCCGAGGCCGAAGCGCCGAGAGAGAGCGCCCATGAGCCGAGCAGCGCGGCCAATATGAATACCATGCCGACGAGCACAGAGCTTTTATCCTTCACGGCGAGCGCTCCTCCTGAAAAAGTCACTATACATATAAACGCTTTTACGGGGAAAAAGTTTCACCGAAAGAAAAATTTTTTTAATGCCGAGCGCTTTCCCGCCGCCTCTTTAAGCCTGTCCAGAAACTCATACGGCACCTCGAGCCCGCCCATACCGGAGCCGAGGCGGATCTGCGGCTTGTTCGAGCCGTGAAAATCGCTGCCGCCGGTCTTTATGAGGCCGTATTCCTCCGCGAGCCGCTCGAGATAGGCGCTCTGCTCGGCGCTGTAGCCGGAGTAGCGGCACTCCATGCCACGCAGGCCGCTGTCCGTGCAGTGCTCTATCAGCTTGCGCAGCGACGCGTCGTCCCGCTTATACTGGAAGGGATGCGCCAGCACGGGGACGCCGCCGGCGAGGGCTATCAGCGCTATGGAGCGCTCGATGGAGAGAAAGTTCCGCGGCAGATAGTACCTCTGCCCCTTGTCCACGAAGCGGGCAAAGGCGTCCTTCATGTCGCGCGCGACGCCCTGCTCGACCAGTAGCTCCGCGAAATGCGGCCGGCCGATGACCTCCCCGAAGCGGCGGCGCATCGCGGCGTAGTCCACGTCCAGCCCGTCGGCCGCCATGAGCTCCGCCATCCTCCGGTTGCGCTCGTCCCGGTCGCGCACGACCCACTCGAGCACCGGCGCGAGGCTCGGCGACAGGGGGTCGATGCAGTAGCCGAGGATGTGCACCGCGCCGCCGTATTTCGTGCTTATCTCTATCCCCGGGACGACCTCCACGCCCGCCTTCACGCCCGCCGCGGCGGCCGCGGCGTAGCCCGAGACCGTGTCGTGGTCGGTTATGCCGACGGCGGCGAGGCCGGAGGCGGCCGCAAGGCGGACAAGCTCCTCCGGGGAACAGGTCCCGTCGGAGGCCGTGGAGTGCGTATGCAGATCTATCCTTTTCATAGAGCGATTCTCCGGGAGAATTCGTTCGCCCTGCGGTATATGTCCTCCGGCTTCTCGCCGATGAAGAATTCTCCGTTTTCATACAGTATTCTGCCGTTGACCATGGTCAGGCGCACGTTCTCCTTGGCGCCGGAATAGACGAGGTGGTTCACGAGATTGTTCTCCGGCTGCATATTAGGGCGGTGCAGGTCAACGACGATGAGATCCGCCTTCTTTCCGACGGCGAGATCGTCGCAGCAGGAGAGACCCATGGCCTCCGCTCCGCCGACGCAGGCCATTGTGAGCACGACGTCCGCACCCATGGCGGCGGCGTCGCCGCAGAGGTATTTTTGCAGCGCCGAGGCGAGATACATCTCGCGGAACATGTCGAGCGCGTTGTTGCTGGCCGCGCCGTCGGTGCCAAGGGCGAGCCTCACCCCGCCCTCGCGCATCCGCCCCAGCGGGGCTATGCCGCTGGCGAGCTTCAGGTTCGAGGCGGGATTGGTGACGGCGTATACCCCGTGCCGGGCGAGGATGGAGACGTCCTCCTCGTTTACCCAGACGCAGTGGAAGGCGCTGCCGCCGTATCGGAGCAGACCGAGCCTCTCCATCAGCTGCGGCGGGGTCAGCCCGTAGCGGGAGATGCAGCCGTCCACCTCAGCCCTCGTCTCGGAGCAGTGCATACAGACGCCCTCGCCGTATTTCTCGGACAGGGAGGCTATGTACTCGAGCCGCTTGAGCGAGGTGCTGTACTCCGCGTGAAAGCCGAGCCGGAAGGAGACGAGCTCGTGCAGGGAGTTGAAGTTCAGATAATCCCGCTCCACCTGCTCGGGCTCGGCGTAGCGGTCGCTGAAGCCGGAGCAGAGGACAAATCTGTAGCCGCAGTCTATCGCGGCGGCCGCGCAGGCGGCGTTGTCGAGGTACATGTCGAACACCGAGGTGACGCCCGAGCTCAGATACTCCATTATGCCGAGCTTCGTGAAATTATATATGTCCTCCCCCGCGAGCAGCCGCTCCTTCGGGAAGACCTGCTTTTTGAGCCAGTCGTCGAGCGGCAGATCGTCCGCGAGCGAGCGGAGAAAGGTCATGGCGGTGTGGGTGTGCGCGTTTTTGAAGCCGGGCATTATGAGGTCGCCGCCGAGGTCTATCTCGCGGTCAAAGAGGGGCAGCTCGGCTCTCTCCGGGCCGACGTAGGAGATGTCCCCTCCGTCCGTCCAGACCTCGCCCTCGCTTATCGACAGTCCCGCGCCGAAGCTCAGCACCCGGCCGTTATAGAAACGTATCATCGCTTGTCCTCCGGTTTTTGTGGGATAGGGCGTCACAGCCTCGCGCACATCGCGTCGTGGGCGGCGAGCTCCGCCGCGTCGTCGAGCGGAGCGAGCTCCGCCGCGCCGTATTTGCGCCTGAGCGCCGTGAGCAGTATATGGTCGCACAGCTCCGGGTTTTTCGGCAGAAGCGGCCCGTGGCTGTAGCTGCCGAAGACGTTCTTGTACCGGACACCCTCGGCGCCGTCCTCGCCGTTGTTCCCGAAGCCCGCGAGCACTGTGCCGAGCGGCTTCACCCCGCTGCCGAGGCGGGTCTTGCCGCTGTGGTTTTCAAAGCCGACCACCACGCTGCCGCCGGACTCCTCGCCGCATTTGAACTTGTAGTTGCCTATCATGCGCGTCCTTGAGCCGACGGTGCAGATATCCAGCGCGCCGATAAAATCGCAGCGCTTGCCGTCGAAGGTCTCGTAATAGCCGCCGAGCATCTGGTAGCCGCCGCAGATGGTGAGAAAGGTCGTCCCGTCCTCTATCGCGGCCTTTATTTCGGCGTCCTTGCCCTTGTGCAGGTCGGAGAGCAGCACCTGCTGCTCGAAATCCTGCCCGCCGCCGATGAACACGAGGTCGAAATCCGCGAGGCGCGCGCTCTCGCCGATGGGGAGCCTTGTAACGGAGGCGTCTATCCCGCGCCAGGCGAGGCGCCGCGTCATACACATGACGTTGCCCCTGTCGCCGTACAGGTTGAGCACGTCGGGGTACATATGGCATATTCTCAGTTCCATGTCCCTCTCCCTCCCTTATTCCCAGAATTCCGCGCCGCCGCAGTGCGCTATCACGGCGCGGCGCAGCTCCAGCATGGCGGTGTAGGTGGGCATGATGAACACCGGCAGCTCCTGCGCCTCCATAAGGCTCACAAGGCGCTCGCAGTCGCGCTCGGTCTCTATGCGCTCATCGGGTATCCCGGCGTATTTTATGCGCACCCGCAGCTCCTCCGCCCTGTCGCCCGAGACTATCACGCGCCTGAGCCGTCCGCCGAGCGCGGACAGACCCTCAAAGTCTGCGTCCCATATCCAGGAGATGTCGGTGCCGTCGGCGCTGCGGTCGTTGAGGCAGACGACGAGCGTGAAGCTTTCCCTGACGTTCTGCAAAAACTCTATCACCTGGTTGCAGCCGGCCGGGTTTTTGACCAGCATCATCTTCGCCCCGCCGCGGCCGAGCTCAAACTGCTCCATGCGCCCGAAGCCGCATTTGAAGCAGGCGAGGGCGTTCACCGCGGCGTCCGCGCCGAGCCCGGCCTCCGAGACGGCGGCGACGGCGCCGATGGCGTTATAGATGTTGTACATGGCGGGCAGATTGACCGTGACGATGCGCTTGTCGCCCTTTATGCTCATCACGACCGTGCTGCTGTCCGCGCCCTGCTCGACGATGTCCGTCACGGCGTAGTCCGCCGCGTGGCGGCTGTAGCCGCAGTTGGGGCAGCGGAAGCCGCCGAGGTGGCCGTAGCTTATATAGTCGTATTCATATTCCGCCTTGCAGCGGATGCAGTGCGTCGCGTCGGATATCTCGGGCTTTGGTCTGACGGACGCGGCGCTCTTGTCCACGCCGAAATAGACGACCCTGTTCGGCACGCCGTCGGCGAGGGAGGCGGTGAGCGAGCAGTCCGCGTTCAGGCAGAGGACGGCCTCCGGCGCGCCCTTTATGGCCGCGCGGATATTCTCGAGCGTGTGCGTCACCTCGCCGTAGCGGTCGAGCTGGTCGCGAAAGAGGTTCGTCACCACGATGACGCGGGGGCGAAGCCGGCCGAACACTGTCCTTGCGGCGGCCTCGTCGCACTCTATGACCGCGTATTCCCGGCGCATTTTGCCGTTTATGCCGCAGTTCATCACGAATTCCGTCGTGATGCCGCTGATGAGGTTCGCGCCCGAGCGGTTGGCGAAATAGCTCATATGCTGCGCGAAGAAGGCCTCCTCTATCATGCGGGCGCTGGTGGTTTTGCCGTTGGTGCCGGTGACGGCGACGGTCTTGACGTCCTTCGCGAGGATGGAGAGCAGCTCCGGGCAGACGCGCAGGGCGAAGCGCCCCGGCATCGCGGTGCCGCCGCGGTGCAGCAGCCTTGAGGCAAGGCGGAGCAGCTTGCAGAGTATTATGGCGATTATCGCTCTGAAATTCATTGAACAGGCTCCTTTAAACAGGCTCGCTATCAGCTTTGAGCCGGATATGGATAATATATTCCCGATTCATTATTATATCACGCCGGAAAAGTCGGGGCAAGGCGTATGTGCCCGCCCCGGGAGCGCAGAATGTAAACAAACGGAAAATATCGGAGCGCGCCCCCCGCCGTGGGGCGCGAAATGCGCAGCGGTTCACATGCGCGCTCTCCCGTGGGACGCGGCGCGGCTGTTAACCTGTCATCCTGAGGCCGGAAGGCCGAAGGATCTTTTCCCGGCGGGGCAGAGACCGCGATATCGGAAAAGATCCTTCGCTGCGCTCAGGATGACAGATTTTGGCAGCCCGCCGTTCGTCCCACCCCGCCGGGGCGCGCCCGCGTGTGCGCCCGCCGATACCCCGGCATAGGACGCGGAACGACGCGGGGGTCGTTCCCTACGCGGTGTTGTGCCTCCGAGCATCATTGGGCTTACATAATCATTCCGTAGGGGCGACCCTATGTTGTCGCCCGCCGTCCACCGCCGGGCTATTGTCTCCCAACGCGGCGCATAAGGAAACGGAGCGGCTCCCACCGCTCCGTTTCCTTATATGGTTGAGGACAAAATGAAAAAGATGAAAAACTGTTACTTGCAGTTTTTATATTACAGGGAAGATGTTTCGTAATAAACCAAGATTTTATTACAAAAATGTAAAATGAAAAAACCTCAGGGTCAATCGAAGGAGAGGTTCCACACACAGTCCGGCGGGACGAGGGCGGGGTCGGCCGCGATATACTCCTCACCCACGGCGGACGGCGAATACAGGACGACATCCCGCACGCCCAGCAGCGCGCCGACGGACGCGGCGACGCGCGCGCGCCCGCCGTCGGCGCACAGCAGCTCGCGGATGAGGCCGGTATCGCCGTCGCGGTAGGCGGCCGCGATGCCGCTGCCCGCGGCGTAGAAGCCGCCGCCGTTTTCGCGGCAGAGGCAGCGCTCGAATTCCAGCGAGGGCTGCGAGAGGCGCAGATGCCGCCGCCCAGCGAGCATGTTCTCCCGCCAGAGCATATATTCCGTGGAGCTGAGCTCCATGCCCGGCTCGAGCGCGGCGCTCTCTATCCGCTCGACGCGGCGGCGCAGCGCGCAGCGCAGGCCGAGCAGGCTCTCATACCAGCCGTAGAGCGGGCGCTCGGCCGGGAGGGTGCAGATTATCTCCGCCCCGCGCTCCCGCGCCTTCTCCGCGGCCGCCCGCGTGAGCGCGCCGCCGAGACCACGCCCGCGCAGGCGCTCATCCACGGCCACGGCGTAGATATAGCCGCAGACGGGAGCCTTGGGCGCGCCGGAGACGAGCTCCATGCCGGTGAGCGCGTAGGCCGCGCCGGCGAGCTCCCCGCCGCCTTCGGCGACGACGCCCGTGCCCATATCCGGCAGGAGCCGGAAAAAATCCGCGAGCAGCCTTTCACCGTCCCCAAAGGTACGCCGCCAGAGCGCGGTCAGCGCCGGGACGTCCCCGGAGGCGTATTCACGGATGGCATATTCAGTCATATATCCACCTCGCGGTGTATTTTTTCAGCAGGTATTCCGGCTTGTACGACAGCTTCGACAGGCGGAGCGACTCAAGCCCCATGTCGTCCTCGCGGTTGATATACACGAGCCCCGGGTGATTGCCGATGAGCATTTTCGCGAGCTCCCTGCATACCATGGTATACGCGCCGTTGAGCTCTATCTCGGCCTTCTCGAAGTGCACGTCGAAGGTGTCGGCGCTCGTCATCTCGCCGAGGGTGAAGCCAACTATTCTCCCGGAGCTGCGCAGGACGCCGCCCTCGAGCCCCAGCCGCTCGAAGGCGGCGAAGGCGCGGATAATGGCGTCGTGCTCGAAGGCGACGCTCTTGTCGAGCCGCCCGGAATTGTCCTCGGACCAGACGTCCAGCATGTCCAGGCAGCCGGGGATGAGCTCGCGCGTCAGAGGGACGAAGTCCCAGTCGTTCTCGGCCTCGAAGCGGTTGCAGTGGTTTTTCTTGCCGTGGAGAGCCTTGCCGGAGTAGGTCGCGAGCTTCTCGGCAAAGTAGATATAGTCCGCGTTCGGCTCGTCCTGCGAGTATTCGAAGCGCCCGGGGTACTCCGCCTCGAGCAGCTCCCTGTGCCTGTCGGTGATGCCGCGCAGGCAGAAGGGGTATTCCTTGTATGCCGCGAAGACGCGCAGCGCCTCTATGGCGGGCGCTATGGGTCCGGAGCCGATGGGGAAGACGAAGGTTGGCCTTCCGTCGTAGCGGAGCTTGGTGAGCATCCTGTCGCCGAAGCGGCAGATGAGCTGCCGGTAGTGCTTGTCCCAGATATAGATGTTCCCGAAATTGTAGTCCGCGCTGGGGCTGTTCTCGCTCATGACAATTTTATCTACCCAGTCCTTGTCGCAGAGGGTGACGGTTTTGAATTCGACCATAAAAATCAGCAGGTGCTGTCGCAGACGGCCCTGATCTCCTTCCTGAGTTCCCTCAGATCCATAAATGCCTCCGGCCTCCTCGCCGGGTCGCGCAAAAGCGCGGAGGGGTGGTATGTGGCCATGAGGCGGCGGCCTCCCCGCTCGAACCACCGGCCGTGCTCGGCTGTTATCCTGAAATCCGGCTTAATCATCGCCATGGCGGCGATGCGCCCCAGACACACGATGAGCTTCGGCTCGACAAGGGCTATCTGCCTGTCGAGCAATTCGCGGCAGGCGTCCTGCTCGATGTTGAGCGGGTCGCGGTTGTGCGGCGGCCGGCATTTCACGACGTTGGCAATATACACCTTATCGCGGTCGAGGTCAATGATCCCCAGCATCGTGTCGAGCAGCTTCCCGGCGGGGCCGACGAAGGGCAGCCCCTGTCTGTCCTCCTGCTCGCCCGGCCCCTCGCCGACGAACATGAGCTCCGCGTCCTCCCGGCCGACGCCGAAGACGAGGTTCGTGCGCGTCTGACACAGGGAGCAGGCCGCGCAGCGCGCGCAGTCCTCCCTGAGCTTATCCCAGCTGTCCACAGTCATTCCTCCGTCCCCCGCGCGAGCGAGAGCAGCAGCTCCCGGCGGTTGTTGCGCGGGTATTCCATAACGTAATCGAGCAGGAAATTCAGCATCTCGCCGAGCTCCCTGCCGCGCAGACCCAGCGCCAGCAGATCGTCCCCCGTGACGGCCAGATGCTTCATGGAAAAGCACTCGCCGCTCCTGAGCACGCCCTTGAGCGCCTTCGCGGCGCTCCAGCCGAACAGCGCGTCGCCGCAGACGGCGGCGCAGCTCACGGCGTCCACGCCGCAGCGGCGCAGACAGCGCTTCCATTCGGCGTCCGACGCCGGGGGCGCGCCGCGCAGTATCTGCGAGGCGTCCCGGCAGCAGCGCACCGTGCGGCTGTCCAGACGCAGGCTCAGCAGCAGCGCCTCCACCGAGTCGATGCAGCCGCAGCTGTCGAGCGCGGCGCAGAAGCCGCACCAGCGCTCCAGCGCCTTTTTGGGCAGCTCCGACAGCCGGAGAAAGAGCGCCGCGTCCGCCGGACGGCGCGGGACATATCTGTCCAGCAGCCCGAGGCCGATAAGCTCCGCCGCGGTCTGGGGGGAATTTGTCAGCAGGATCTTCTCTGTCTCGTCGCGCACGCGCTCGGCGGCGAGGGAGGCGGCGAGCGGGGCGCATTTTTTTATCGCGGCGAGCGTCGCGCCCTCTATATCGAAGCCGAGGCGCGCCGAGAAGCGCAGCGCGCGCAGCATACGCAGGGCGTCCTCCTCAAAGCGGCGCTCCGGGTCGCCGACGCAGCGGATAAGGCGGTTTTCGATGTCTTCCGCGCCGCCGAAGGGATCGATCGCAAGGCCGGCCGGCGGCAGGGCGATGGCGTTCATCGTGAAATCCCGGCGGCTGAGGTCGGTGGTCAGGTCGCCCACGAAGCTGACCATGTCGGGGTGGCGGTGATCGGTATAGCCGCCGTCGCTGCGGAAGGTCGTCACCTCGAGCGAGCGGGAATTGACCTTCACCGTGACCGTGCCGTGCCGCAGTCCGGTCGGGCGCGAGCCGGGAAAGATTTCCATGACCTGCTCCGGCAGGGCGCTGGTGCACAAATCCCAGTCCTGCGCGCGCACGCCGAGCAGCATGTCGCGCACGCAGCCGCCGACAAGGTAGGCCTGGTGGCCGTGCGACTGCAAGCTTATGAGCGTCTGCCGGACATATTTTGGAGGCATGATATTTGCCATGTCACACTCCTGACTTTTATAGACCTGCTCCGCCCTCCGGCCGGCGGGTACGCGGCGCGGCGGACGGGGCGCATAATATCTGCTTGCAAAGCGGAGCGAGGGGTATTATAATACACTTTGTGTTTTTATGATTATTTTAGCATTTTGACGCTGTAACATCAATAGCGCCCGGCCAAAAAGTTTGCTCCCGCGCAAGACGGCGGGAAGCCGCGCTTTTTGCAAGCCGGCGCTTTGCGGCGGAATGGAGAATTATATGACAGAGTTTTCAAATTATCTCTCGCCCGGGAGGAAGGGTCATCTGATAGGCATAGGCGGCGTCTCGATGTCGTCCCTGGCCGAGGTGCTCAGCGGGATGGGCATCGTCGTGACCGGCTCCGACACCAACGAGAGCGTCAACGTGAAGAACCTCCGGGGCAACGGCATAAGCGTGGCGCTCGGCCACAAGGCGGAGAACATCGCGCCGGATGTGGACTTCGTCGTGAGGACGGCCGCCGTGCACGACGACAACCCCGAGATAGTATACGCCCACGAGAAGGGCATCCCCGTCTTCGAGCGAACACAGGCCTGGGGCGCGATATCCAAGGACTACAGCAACGCCCTGTGCATCTCCGGCACCCACGGCAAGACCACGACCACCTCCATGTGCACCCACATACTTATGGCCGCCGACAGAGACCCCACCGTCATGATCGGCGGGACGCTGCCCCTGCTCAACGCCGGACACAGGGTAGGTCACGGCAATACAATCATAATGGAGGCCTGCGAGTATTATAACTCGTTTCTCTCCTTTCACCCGACGGTGGCCGTTATCCTGAACGTAGAGGCCGACCATCTGGACTTCTTCAAGGATCTGCGCGACGTGGAGCACTCCTTCCGCAGCTTCGCCGCCCGCGTGCCCGAGCAGGACGGCTACGTCGTCGCAAACCGCGACGATGCGAACACGATGGACACTCTGCGCGGCCTCAAGCGGCGGGTGCTCACCTTCGGCCTCACCCCGGACGCCGACGTCTACGCCGCGAACGTGAAATACGTCGGCGCGAACAGCGAGTTCGACGTCATGTATAAGGGCGCGCTCTTCACCGACGTGACGCTGCACGTCCCCGGCGTGCACAACGTCAAAAACGCGCTGGCCGCCACTGCCGCGGCCATCTGCCTCGGCGTCCGGCCGAACGCCGTGAAATACGGCCTCGCCGGCTTCAACGGGGCGGGTCGCCGCTTCGAGTTCAAGGGCAAGTTCAACGGCGCGGACGTGTACGATGATTACGCCCACCACCCCGGCGAGCTCAAGGCGCTGCTCGACGCCGTGGAGAGGCTCAACTACAAGCGCATCGTGCTGGTCTTCCAGCCGCACACATATTCCCGCACCGCGTCCCTGTTCGAGGACTTCGTGCGGCAGCTCAAGCGCCCGGATGTGCTGCTCCTGGCGGAGATATTCGCCGCCCGCGAGAAGAACACCATCGGCATCTCCTCCTCGTCTCTCGCCGAGAGAGTGGATAACGCGGAGTTTTATCCCAGCTTCCCGGAGCTCGAGGCGGCCATCAGAAGGACCGCGCGCCCGGGCGACATCATCCTCACCGTCGGCGCGGGGGACGTGTATAAAATAGGCGAAAACCTCGTCGAGTGACATATCTGTACCCGCCGCGAAGGAAGCCTTCGCGGCGGGTTTTACTATGCTTTTCCCAAACTTTACATCCGCCGCGTTGTAAAAACGCGCCCGGGATGGTACAATCCCATATATAAGGCGAATGCCGGCGGAGGACTGTATGAGAGAATACGAAGACGGATACCTTGAGCTTTTGTCGGAGAAGTATCCGAACGAGGCGGCGGCCTGCTCGGAGCTTATCAATCTCAGCGCCATTCTGGCTCTGCCCAAGGGGACGGAGCATTTTATAAGCGACCTGCACGGGGAGTACGGCGCTGTGAGCCATATTCTCAACAACTGCTCCGGCGTCATTCTGGAGAAGGTGCGGCGGCTGTTCGGGGACGAGCTGGGCGGCGAGGGCTGCCGGGCGCTGTGCTCGGTGATATACTATCCGCAGGAGGAGCTGGAGCTGCTGCGTAAGCGCGGCGAGCTCACGGACGCGCGCCTGCGCGACATAATAGAGCGGCTGCGCGCGCTCACCGAGATGCTCTCCGGCAAATATACCCGCGGCTATGTCCGCCGCCGTATGCCGCAGGAATGGGTCTTCGTGCTCGAGGAGCTGCTGCTCATGCAGCGCGATGAGGACGAGAACCAGTTTCATTATCACGACGCCATAATCTCCGCCATCGTCGATACCGGGGCGGGGGAGAGCCTTATCGCGGCGCTCTCCACGCTCATAAAGAGCCTCGCCGTGGACAGGCTCCACGTCGTGGGCGATATTTTCGACCGGGGGCCGGACAGCGCGGGCATAACAGAGCTGCTGATGGAGCATCCGAACCTGGATATACAGTGGGGCAACCACGACATACTCTGGCTCGGCGCGGCCTCCGGCAGCGCGGCCTGCATCGCGACCGTGCTCCGCATCAGCCTCGATTTCGGCAACGAGGCGACGCTCGAGCGCGACTACGGGATCTCCCTGCGCCGCCTGAGCGGCTTCTGCGCCGCCGTGTATGGGGACGCGCTGCCCGCCACGCTCAGCCACGCCGCGGCGGTGCTCGCGACAAAGCTCGAGGGGCAGATAATCAGGCGGCACCCCGGCTACGGCATGGACGGGCGCTCGATGTTTGAGCGGGTGGACTGGGAGAAGGGGACGGTACGGCTCGAGAGCGGGGAATACCCGCTCAATACCGGCCGCTTCCCGACCGTGGACGCGGCCGACCCCTGCGCGCTCAGCCCCGAGGAGAGCGCCCTGATGGACGAGTACGTCTCGATGTTTCGCGAGAGCCGAAGTCTGCGGCGGCAGCTCGACTTTATCTATAAGAACGGCAGCACCTATCTGTGCTCCAACGGGAATCTGCTCTATCACGGCTGCATCCCCCTCAGAAGCGACGGGAGCTTTGCGCGCGTGCGCCACGGCGGGGTCTGGTATTCCGGCAAGGCGCTCATGGACTATGCCGATATGGTGGTCAAAACGGCCTGGGTGAAGCGGGACGCGAGCGCGCTGGACATGATGTGGTATCTCTGGTGCGGCAAGGACAGCCCCTTCTCCGGGCGCAGCTTCCACACCTTCGAGCGCAGCTTCGTGGACGACAGGAGCACCTGGGACGAGCCCAAAAACCCGTATTTCGACTATTGGGAGAGCGGGGAGATGGTGTCCATGATACTTGAGGAGTTCGGCCTCGACCCGGCGAGCGGCAGGATAATCAACGGCCACACGCCCGTCAGGGCGAAAAAGGGCGAGAGCCCGGTCAAGGCGGGCGGGCGGCTGTTCATCATCGATGGCGGCTTCTGCAAGGCCTACCAGAGCACCACCGGCATCGCCGGCTATACGCTCATCTACAGCTCCCACGGGCTGCGCCTCAAGTCGCACCGTCCCTTCGACGGGATAGCGAAGGTTCTGTCCGAGAACGCGGACATGGAGTCCGACTCCATCCCGGTCGAGACCTTCCCGCGCCGCCTGTACATCGCCGACACCGACGACGGGAAGCGGCTCGAGGCGAGGATACAGGCGCTCAAGGCGCTGCTCGCAGCCTACCGCGAGGGCAGGCTGCCCCAGACGCACTGGGGGACAATTTAAAACGTGGCCGCGGGCGAACACTGTTCGCCCGCGGCCTCAGGTTTTTTACGCTTATTCCATGCCGGCGTGTTTTTTCAGCGCCTCGAAGGTCTCGTCGCTTATCACGTGCTCTATCCGGCAGGCGTCCCCGGCGGCGACCGCCGCGTCCACGCCTATTTTCACGAAAAAGTCCGTCAGTATCCTGTGGCGCTCATAGGTTCGCTCCGCCGTCTCGAGCCCCTCCGGCGTCAGCGTCAGGCAGCCTTCCCTGTCCACGCTGAGATAGCCGCCGCTCTTGAGTATGCCCACCGCGCGGCTGACGCTCGGCTTTGAAAAGCCCATGTACTCGCCCACATCGACGGAGCGCACCCGCTCGTCCCTCTGCGAGAGGACGTATATCGTCTCAAGATACATTTCACCCGACTCCTGCAGCTGCACACTCTCGCCTCCCCGGCAGGTATTAAGAATTTTAACAAGGATAACACAAAAAAACGGCGATTTCAAGCTCTCCGTTCTCCCTTGCGCGCCCCGCCGCTCCCAAATTTAAACAAATTATAAACTTTTATTGCATTTTTCTCTTGTAATATCATGACAATCCCTGTATAATGACGATGCTTAAAAAATTGAAACCATTACCGGGGGTACTTTATGAACAAAAATAAACGCCGCTTCGGCGACCGAAAGGACGGACGTCTGCTTCGTTCTCTGCCCGCCCTCAATAAGTTCATCCCGTATATAATGCCCGCGCGAAACGACCGGACCAACCAGTACGAGGAGAGCTTCGAGGTCTCCTCCGTGGACCGTATGCTCAGGCGGCTGCGCGTGGACGGCTACAAGGGCATCGGCATCCTGCACTTTCTCATTGCCGGCTACATACGCGGCCTGTCGATGCTGCCGGGGATGAACCGCTTCGTCGTCGGCCGCCGCGTATACGCGCGCAACAACATAGAGGTCGTCATGACCGTCAAGCGCTCTCTCGCCGTCGATGCCACGGAGACGACCATCAAGGTCGAGTTCGAGCCGACGGACACGATAATCGACGTGTACCGCAAGATGACCGAGAAGATCGACGAGATAAAGACCTCCGAGGACACCAACAACACCGAGGACGTGGCCGACGCGCTCTGCCGCGCGCCGCGCTTCCTGCTGCGCTTCGCCGTCGCCGTCATCCGTATGCTGGACTATTTCGGCTGGCTGCCCGAGTCGCTGACCTCTGCGAGCCCCTTCCACGGCTCCATGATCATTACCGACCTCGGCTCCCTGCGCATAGGGCCTGTCTACCACCATATCTACAATTTCGGCACGCTGCCCGTGTTCGTCGCCTTCGGCGCGAAGCGCCATTCCTACGAGCTCGACCGGCACGGCGAGATGGTGGACCGCAAGTATATCGACTGCAAATTCGTCATGGACGAGGGCACCGTGGACGGGCACTATTACGCCCAGTTTTTACAGGCCTTCCGCTATATGTTCCTGCACCCGGAGCTCCTCGAGGCTCCGCCGACCAGAGTCGTCGAGGACGTGTTCTGAGCAAGCCTCCGCCCGCCGCGCGCGGAAAACACAAGACCGCCTGAAAAACGAGGCTGCGAGAAATCGCAGCCTCGTTTTTTAGAGCCGTATTTTGAGGAGCGGGGGGGGGTTCTTACTCCCTGATAATAGTTGTTCTTGAACAGCCGGCCTCCGGATTTTTTATCGGCGTCGTAAACGCGGGTTGTTTTACCACTTGTTTTCCACTTTTTCCGCGAAGCCGGGGAAATCCCGGATCTCTATGACCTCGCCGCCGTCGAGCACGGCTTTTCCGGTGAAGCGGCCGAAGACCTGGTGCTGGTCGGATTTGATGAGCTTTACGTCTGTGCAGGACGCCCTGTCGAGCACGGGGACGAAATCCATCTCGAAGCGCCCGTCGTTGGAGCTGAAGGTCCAGGGGGACATGAAGTCCCGCTCATTTCCCGGGATATGGAAGTCCACCCGGTCGAGCTTGTGCGCCTTTCCGCCGTAGAAGAGCATGTTCTCGCTCGCGGCGGAGCAGTCGCCGAAGCCGTAGCCGATGTTCCAGCCGAAGGGCACGCCGTCTGCCTGCCCGGATGCGGAGCCCCAGTACCAGGTGTTGTGGTAGGTCCAGACGCCGCGACCCCAGTCGAGCACGGCGAAGCTGTCCGCGGGGTCGAAGGAGTAGACCCGGCCGCCGTAGCGCGCCTCGCCCTCTGCGCGCATACAGTTGATCTTCTGGTTAAAATAGAAGTGCCCCTCTCGGTCGAAGGGGGTGCATATCACCATGCTCTCCTCCGGCTCGCCGGTGAGCGTTATCTCGGCCGTCAGCTCGCCCGCGGGGCCGAAGTCCTCCATCCGCGCGCTCAGGACGCGCCTTCCCTCCTCTTTTTTAAAGCAGAGGCTGTGGCGCTTGCCCGCGTGGCGCACGTCGCCCGCAAGGGAGCTTTCCGGCATGTGCAGCCGGCCGAGAGGCATGAAGCTCATGGGGCTGTTCGTTATCGACAGACCCGTCTCGAAGTCCAGCAGGGAGATGGAGTCGAGCCCCATATAGCCGTTGTCGTCGATAGTGAGCGCGAGGGCGAAGCGGCCGTTGTTGACAAGATAGTAGTCCCATTCCTTTATCCGCGTCTTCGGCGCTCTGATATCGGCGCGGCGATAGACCGGCAGGAGCTTTTTCGCGTAGCCCGGCTCGGTGAGACTGCCGTCCGCGTCGAGCAGAGGTATGGACGCCGTGATCTCATGCTGCATTTTCAGACCCCTTTCTTCATTAGCCGGATATCCCTGCCGATAAAGGGCAGGCACAGGAATTCGCCGCTGATGCGCGAGCAGATCTGCGGGGTGTACCGGCGCAGCAGCTCGTCGTCGCCGAGGTTCGTGCTGATTATCATCTTCTTCTTGTTCACAAGGCGGGTGTTGATGAGCGTATACAGGGCGCTGAGCGTCATGGGCGTGACCATCTCCGTGCCGAGATCGTCGAGTATCATCAGGTCGCAGGAGAGCATCCTGCGCACTCTCGTCGCGGCGGCCTCGGCCTCCTCCGCGTCCCGGGAGAATTTCTGCCGCTCGAAGGCCTCGAGCGCGGCGGAGGAGGAATCGTAGCAGACGGAGCAGCCCTTGTCCGCCACGGCTCTCGCCACGCAGGCGGAGAGAAAGGTCTTCCCGAGCCCCGTGCCGCCTTGCAGCAGCAGGTTCGAGGAGACGCGGGGGAATTTGTCCGCGAATTTGCGGCAGCTTTCGAAGGCGAGAGACATGACCTCGCGCGGCACGACGCCGCTCTCGGGGTCTGGCAGGTCGCTGTATAGCGTCGGGTCGAAGCGCGCGAAGCTCTCGTCGCCCGAGCGCAGGAGCGTGCCCAGCTCCTTTGTGAGCTCGCGGTTATACAGCCTGTCGAGGCAGTCGCAGGGCGCGCCGTCATACACGCCGCTGTCGCGGCATTTGGGGCAGGAATATATCTCGTCGAGGTATTCGGCGCTCCAGCCGTTTTCGACGAGCGCCTCCGCCCGGCGCATTTGCAGCTCGAGGTTTTCCTTCTCGAGCGCGGCTATGCGCGCCTTCATGTCGGCAGGCTTGGATATCGTGAGGCGCACGAGCTCCGTCATCTGACGGCGCAGCTGCGCGTCCATGCGCTGTATCCCCGGCGCGCGGGCATAGACCGCGCCCAGCCTGCGCCGGTGCTCGGCCTGATTTTCGTCGCGCCGCGCGTCTAACTCCGCCCTGGCGCGCGCGAGCAGCTTTCCGTCATATGGCATCCGTATCCCGCCCTTCCTGCCGAGTTCAGATCTTGTTTATTATGTCGCGCAGCTCGTCAATTTTTATGGGCTTCCCGCCGCCGCTCTTCGCGGAGGCGGCGCGCGGCCTGCGCGTGTCTTTTTCCTCAATCTCCTGCGCGCTGTGCAGACCCTTTTCGTGCCAGTTTTTGAGGATGGTGTTCATGTAGGGCCACTTGAGAGAGCCCGTGGAGGTGACGGTGCGGTCATAGGCGATGGCGACCGCCTCCTCGCCGAAGCCCATGTCCAGCCACGAGAGGATGTATTTTTCCTCGCCTGCGCTCAAGTCCCGTCCGCGTATGCCGACGGCCTCTTTTATCCGCCCGACGCCGCCGCGCCGCTCGCGGCTCAGGCGTATGTATTCCTCGGCCTGCTCGAGGGTGAGTATCTCCCGGTTGACCCAGAAGTACGCCTCCTTCTCGATGCTGCGGGCTGAGGGGCGGCGGCCGGTGCCGTATCTCTCTGTGCAGGTCTCCGCGCAGAAATTCAAAAGCTCGAGTATTACCTCCGGCGGCAGCGCAAGATAGTCGTATATGCCGAAGAGTATCTTCATGTCGCTGCTGCTGAGCTGATGGCCGATGACCTTCGCGGCCTCGGCGAGGATCACGGAAAAGTTCCCGTCCTCCCTCGAGCGGCGGGCGATATCCTCCGCCCGGTATTCCGGGCGGGCGTCGCCCGCCTGCTCCGGCGGCGACTGCGGCTCCGGCGGGGCGGCGGCGGACAGCTCCATGCGGCGCAGCTTCTCGTCGGCCGCCGTTATCTCGCGCATCGTGCGGCACAGGTCGTGCGCGGCGCGCTCGAGATCGCGGCTGCCGGTGCGCGCGAGATATATGTACAGCAGCGCCACATCCCCGTCGTGGGCGGCGATGAGCCGGTCGGCGGCGGAGGCGTCTATGAAATTGTCGGCTGCTCTCCCCATTTTATCTCCCGCGTATGAAAAATAATAATTTACAGAATGTTTCGGACAGATGCATATTATATCATTAAAATTGGCTTGTCGCAATAGGTATATATGTGCTATAATTACAATGTATCTTTGCGTTGATGCGCCCTTTCGGGCTTTTCGGCGCGGGAAAACAGCAAGAGGAGCACAGAGAATGATAGAGCTGCTTGCTCCGGCGGGCTCGCCGGAGATGGTCATAGCCGCCGTGCAGAACGGCGCGGACGCCGTATATCTCGGCCTTGGAGACTTCAACGCCCGCCGCGGCGCGAAGAATTTCACGGACGAGGAATTTGAAAAAGCCCTGCGCTACTGCCGCATACGCGACTGCAAGGTCTATGTGACGCTCAACACCCTCGTCGGCGACAGGGAGCTTGAGAGCGCCGTGGAGGACGCCCGCAGAGCCTCCGCTCTCGGGGCGGACGGGATAATCATACAGGATCTCGGCCTTATCTCCGCGATACGGCGCGCGCTGCCGGATATCCCGCTGCACGCCAGCACCCAGATGAGCCAGCACAATCTCGCGGGCGTCGAGGCCGCGGCGGAGAGGGGGCTTACGCGGGCAGTGCTCGCGCGCGAGCTCAGCTTCGAGCAGATTAAATTCATCACCAAACACGCCTCCATCGAGACGGAGGTCTTCGTCCACGGCGCGCTCTGCTTCTGCCACTCCGGCCAGTGCTACATGTCGAGCCTTATCGGCCGGCGCAGCGGCAACCGGGGCATGTGCGCCCAGCCCTGCCGTATGCAGTACAGCCTCGGCGGGCGGATGGACGACTATCCGCTCTCCCTCAAGGACAACTGCCTTGTAGACCGGCTGCGCGAGCTTGAGGAGGCCGGGGTCGCCTGCGCGAAGATAGAGGGGCGCATGAAGCGCCCGGAGTACGCGGCCATAGTCACGGGGATATATTCCAAGGTGATAAAGGAGCGCCGCCGGCCGACCGCCGAGGAGCTGGAGCTGCTGGAGAAGACCTTCTCCCGCCAGGGCTTCACCCAGGGCTATTTCAACGGCGACAGGCAGGACATGTTCGGCGTCAGGGACGAGGCCGACAGGGACACGGACAAGATATTCGCGACCGCCCGCAAGGCCTATGCCGACGGCGAGCTGCGCCGCGTGCCGGTGCATTTCTACACCGTCGCCGACAAGGGCGAGAAGATAAAGGCCATAGCCTTCGACGACGGCGGGCACAAGGCCGTCGCCTACGGGCCGGTGCCCGAGCGCGCCAAGCGCCAGGGGATAACCGAGTCCTATCTCACCGAGCAGATGTTCAAGACCGGCGGCACGCCGTATAACTGCGTCGAGAACAGAGCCAAGGCGGATCCCGGGCTGTACCTGCCCTCGTCGGAGATAAACGAGCTCAGGCGCAAGCTCATATCGGAGCTGTCCGAGCGGCGCGCCGCGCCGCCGAAGCGCCGGAGCGGGAAGCTGCCCCCGCCGCCGAAAAACGTCCCCGCGATCTCGGACCCCGCGGTCATCTTTCAGGTGCGGACGGAGGAGCAGCTCACAGAGGAGCTGGCCGAGCTCAAGCCCGACTATATCTATGTGCCCGCGCTTTTGATGGCGGAGCGCTTCGAGCTGGTCCGCCGCTTCACCGACAGAGGCGCGAGGGGCGTGGCCGTGCTGCCGAGGGTGATCACGGACGACCAGGCCGCGGACGTGTTCGCCGCGCTCGCAAAGCTCAGGGAATTCGGCGTGGAGGAGGCGCTCTCCGGCAACCTCGGCCATGTGTTCCTCGCCCGCAAGGCCGGCATGAGGGTGCGCGGCGACTTCGGGCTCAACACCTTCAATTCCTATTCGCTGGAGGTGCTCGGCGAAGCCGGCTTCATCTCCGCCACGGCCTCCTTTGAGCTGCGCCTCGCGCAGATAAAGGCCATGGCCAAGCCTGTCGACACGGAGCTTATCGTGTACGGCAGGCTCCCGCTGATGGTGTCGGACCAGTGTATCATGCACGAGAGCGCGGGGCGCTGCACCTGTCAGACCCCCGGCCAGCTCGCCGACAGGATGGGCTCGGTCTTCCCGGTGGTCAAGGAGTTCGGCTGCCGCAACGTCATTTATAACGCGCACAAGCTGTATCTCGCGGACAAGAAGGAGGATCTTCTCTCCGCCGGGCTTTGGGGACTGCGCATGCTCTTCACCACAGAGAGCGCCAGAGAGTGCGCGGAGGTGGCGCGGGGCTATATGGGGCTGTCCGACTATAAGCCGAACGTGCTCACGCGCGGGCTGTACTACAGGGGCGTGGACTGAGCTCTCCCCGGCCGAAAGGAAAAAGGAAAGAATGAGTGTTATTCTGGCTTCCGGCTCGCCGAGACGGCGCGAGCTGATGGAAATGCTCGGAGTTAAGGATATGAAGGTCATCCCCGCAAAGGGGGAGGAGCTCGCGCCGGAGGGCGCGGGCCCGGAGGAGCTCGTGCTCGCGCTGTCCGCCGCGAAGGCGGAGGAGGTCGCGGCGCAGAGCGCCCCCGGCGACGTGGTCGTCGGGGCGGACACTGTGGTCTGGGCGGACGGGCGCATCTTCGGCAAGCCGCATTCGCGCGCGCAGGCCGTGGCCATGCTGCACGCGCTCTCGGGCGCGGCGCACGAGGTGTACACCGGGGTGACGGTGATAAGGGACGGAAAAAGCGTCTCCGGCTGCGAGAAGACCACCGTGCGCTTCCGCCCGCTCTCGGACAGGGAGATAGAGGCCTACGCGGACACCGGCGAGCCGATGGATAAGGCCGGCGCCTACGGGGCGCAGGGCAGGGCGGCGCTGTTCGTCCGCTCCATAGAGGGCGATTTTTTCAACGTGATGGGCCTGCCGCTCTGCCGGCTCGGTGAAATGCTCAAACAGCAGGGAGTTGAGATCCTTTGAAAGAATATCTGAAGAAAAACGGAATACGCATCGGCATCATCGTGGCGGCCGCCGCGCTGATAATCGGGCTGGGCGCCGCCGCCCGGGACGGGCAGATAGGCTTTCTGCAAAACGCCACGGGCGTGATAAAGTCGCCGATGCAGAAGGTGCTCAGCTCCGCGGTCAACTGGTTTGACAGCATCTACGGCTACCTCTACGACTACGACTCGCTCATGGCCGAGAACGAATCGCTCCGCTCCCAGCTCGCGGACGCACAGCAGTCCGCGCGCGACGGCATCGCCGCCTCCGAGGAGAACACGAGGCTGCGGCAGCTGCTCGAGCTGCGCGAGAAGCACACGGACTATCAGATGGAGTCCTGCAAGGTGGTGCTCTGGTCCGCGTCCAACTGGTCCTCGTCCTTCACGATAAGCAAGGGCAAAAGCAGCGATATCGAGCTGGGCGACCCGGTGATAACGGAGTACGGCGCGCTCGTCGGGCAGGTGACGGAGCTCGGGGAGAACTGGGCCACCGTCAGCACCATTATCGACGTCGATATGAGCGTGGGCGCCTTCGTCGGCACGACGGGCAGCTCGGGCATGGTCGTGGGCGAGTATTCGATGATGAAGAAAAAGGCCGCGAAGCTCACCTTCCTGGCCGACGGCGCGCAGATCTTCGTGGGCGACGAGGTGCTGACCTCCGGCTCCGGCGGCGCGTTCCCGGCGGGGCTCGTCATTGGGACGATAAGCAACTTGCAGACCGAGGCCGGCGGGCAGATAGAGTACGGCATCGTGCAGCCCCAGTGCGACCTCGATTCGCTGGTGCAGGTGTTCATAATCAAGAGCTTTGAAGTGGTGGAATAGACTTTGAAGGAAATATTGGAAAAAATCAATATAAAACGCGTCCTGAAATACGCGCTGTATATGTTCGTCGCGCTCGCAGCACAGGAAATGGTGCTGACCAGGGTGAGGATCTTCGGCGTGTGCCCGATGGTGCTGCCGGCCGTGGCCGTGGCCGTCGGGATGTTCGAGGGGGCGACCTGGGGGGCGGTGTTCAGCCTCATCATGGGCATCTTCGCGGACATGGCCTTCGTCGAGAGCACCGTGACCTTTACGCTGCTGTTTCCGGTGCTGGCCTTCGCCTCGGGCTTCGTGGCGCAGTTTTTCATCAACAGACGCTTTTTCGCGTTCATGGGCGCGGCGTTCACGGGGCTGCTTGCCGCGGCGCTCGTGCAGCTGCTGGGGACCTTCGCCACGGACGGCTGGTCGGGAGTCATGCTCCAGACCGTGCTGTTGCAGACGCTGCTGTCGCTCCCCCCGGCCGTGCTTGCCTATTTTCCGCCGGCAAAGTGGATAGAATAGCTCTCTGAGAAAGGAACCCAATGAACAGAATCATCAAACCCGGCCGTGTGGGCGGTCTCGCCGTCGCGCTGGTGCTCATTATAATCATATATGTGGTCTTCCTGTACAAGCTCCAGATAATCGAGGGAGAGGAATACTACAACAGGAGCAGCGAGACCACGGCGACCGAGCGCACCGTGACCGCCGCGCGGGGCAGCATCCTCGACCGCTACGGCCGCGTGCTCGTCAGCAACAAGGAGTGCTATAACCTCAAGATAGACACCGCCAAGCTATTCGCGAACGAGGATCCCAACGCGGTCATTCTCGAGCTTGTGCAGATGGTGCAGGGCTACGGCGACAGCTATACGGACGACCTGCCCATATCCGCGAGCCCGCCCTTCGAGTACACCTCCAATATGACGGAGGTGCAGAAGACCATGCTCGAGTCGTATTTCAAGGACACCACCAGAGCCAAGGAATTCAAGGAGGCGGGTCTGCCGGAGAGCCCCTCGGCCGTGGAGCTGATGAGCTATATGCGCAGCCGCTACGATATCGACAACAACTACAGCGCGGAGGAGATGCGCATAATCGCCGGCGTGCGCTACTCGATAAACGTGCGCTATTCGATAAACACCGCCGAATACATCTTCGTTCAGGACGCGAGCATGGAGCTGATATCCTCCATCATGGAGAACAAGCTCGTCGGCATAGAGGTGGAGCGGGCCTACGTCAGGGATTTCAACACCGACTACGCCGCGCATATCCTCGGCTATGTGGGTCTTATGACGCAGGAGGAATTTGAAAAATACTCCCTGCTCGACTATTCCACCGACGCCGTCGTCGGCAAGGACGGCATAGAGTACGCCTTTGAAAACTATCTCCACGGGCAGGACGGCAAGGTGATGGAGACGCGAAACGCCTCCGGCACCGTGCTGAGCACAGTGTATACGGAGGACCCGGTGCCCGGGAACAACGTCTACCTGACCATAGACATCGCCCTTCAGGAGCAGGTCGAGCGCATCCTCGGCAACGGCATCAACACGCTCGTAAAGAACCGCGTGCAGGCCAACGAGGAGGCCAAGGGCAGGGGCGATTACGACGAGACCATCGACGACGAGATAACCGGCGGCGCGGCCGTGGTCGTGAACGTCAAGACCGGGGAGCCGCTCGCGCTGGCGAGCTGGCCGACCTACGACGTGACCACGATAATCGAGAAATATCAGGAGCTGTTGGCGACGGCGAACGCCCCGCTCTTCAACCGCGCGCTCATGGGCGCCTACGCCCCCGGCTCCACCTTTAAGCCCTGCACCGCCATAGCGGTCTTGAGCGAGGGCATAATAAACACGGAATACAGCGTGGACTGCGAGGGCGTCTTCACAAGGTACGCGGCCGAGGGCTACGCGCCTGAGTGCTGGATCTGGAACTCCGTAAAGGGCGAGCACTATACCCACCCCGAGGAGAACGTCACCACCGCCATACGCGACTCCTGCAACTACTTCTTCTACACCGTCGGAAACGAGATAGGCGTCGATAAGCTCGGCGAATACGCGCACAATTTCGGCCTCGGCGTCAGCACCGGCATCGAGCTGGTGGAGACCACCGGCAACATGTCCAACCGGGAAAACCATGTTGACTACGCCGGCACCGAGTGGCGCATAGGCGACACGCTGCAGGCCGCCATCGGCCAGGCGGACAGCATCTTCTCTCCGCTGCAGCTCGCCGAATACTGCGCCACCGTCGCCAACAGCGGCACGCGCTATTCCGCGTCCGTCCTCAAGGCGATAAGAAACTTTGACTACAGCGAGAAGGTCTACGAGCGCGAGCCGGATGTGCTGAGCACCGTGGCCTCGGCCGAATACAACTGGGCGGCGGTGCACGAGGGCATGTACGAGGTGCTGTATGACTGGGAAAACAACTCCAAAAACGTCGAGGTCTGGATAGACTGCCCCTGGGAGGTCGCCGGCAAGACCGGCACCGCGCAGAAGGGCGAAAAGATCACCAACGACGGCCTTTTCATCTGCTACGCCCCCTTTGACGATCCGGAGATCGCCATCGCGGTCGTGGTGGAGCGAGGCGGCTCCGGCGCGGGAGTGCAGTTCATCGCGCGCCAGATAATGGACGCCTATATCACCATCAAGGGCTACAGCGACACGTCCGAATCGGAAATGACGCTTTTGAAATAAAAAATATTGCAGTTTAAAAAACCAGCGTTTATAATTAACTGAATCAAAAAAGACAGGCATAGAAACGGAGAAAGTTTATGAACATTGCATTGATGGCACATGACAGGAAGAAAGAACTTATGGTGCAGTTTTGCATCGCCTACTGCGGCATATTGGCCGAGCATTCCCTGTGCGCCACTCATGTGACAGGCAAGCTCGTCTCCGAGGCGACGGGGCTGCCCATAACGCTCTATCTCCACGCGGATCAGGGCGGCGCGCAGCAGATTGGCGCGCGCATCTCCTTCAACGAGATAGACCTGGTGCTCTTCTTCTGCGACCCCGCTAACCCCGGCGGCTTCGACGACATGAACAAGATAGAGCGCCTGTGCGACCAGTATCAGATACCCTTTGCCACCAACGCCGCCACGGCGGAGGTGCTGGTGCAGGGTCTGCGCCGCGGCGATCTCGACTGGCGCAATATCGTGAACCCGCAGAAGAAATGACCCGCGCGGCAAACGCGCGAAACGGCGGCGTTCCCGGAACGCCGCAAATGCATAGGCTGTAATCTCTATGGGCGGGTCTTGACCCGCCCAAGCTTGTCAAAAAACTATGCTTCCGGGCCAACAGTGACAGAGCCGCGGGAGAGCGCGAGAGGGCAAGGCCCGTCTCGCGGTACAATAAACCGCCAGCGAAGGCTTGATTTATCAAGCCTTCGCCGAGCGAAGCGAGTTTTTTGTGATATTACGCTTTCACGAAAAAAGTGGCGGGTGAAGCCTGTCAAGGAAGTCGGCACCGACTTCTTTGACAGGCTGGGGCGGGTCTTGACCCGCCCGCCGTTTTGCGGCGGGCTTGACGGAGCGCCCTCCCCAAAATACAAAAGCCCCGCGGCCATCGCGCGCGGGAGAGAGGTCGAATGATATGGCAAAGCTTGCCCCGCGCACACTGTCCGGCTTTATGGAGCTGCCGCCGGACCAGCAGATGAAGATGGAGCGCATGACGCAGGCGCTGCGCGACAGCTACGGCGTCTACGGCTTCACCCCGCTCGACACCCCGATAATCGAGTCGGCGCAGGTGCTGCTTGCAAAGGGCGGCGGCGAGACGGAGAAGCAGATATACCGCTTCACCAAGGGCGAGAGCGACCTCGCGCTCCGCTTCGATCTGACCGTGCCGCTCGCGAAATACGTCGCGGCGCACTATGCCGAGCTGTGCTTTCCCTTCCGCCGCTATCAGATAGGCAAGGTCTACCGCGGCGAGCGGGCGCAGAGAGGCCGCTTCCGCGAGTTCTATCAGGCCGACATAGACATCATCGGCGACGGGAAGCTCGACATCATAAACGAGGCCGAGATCCCGGCCGTCATATACGATACCTTTACAAGGCTCGGCATCAGCCGGTTTAAAATAAAGGTCAACAACCGCAAGATACTCAACGGCTTTTATTCCATGAACGGCATGAGCGAGAAGGCCGGCGAGATAATGCGCGCGGTAGACAAGCTCGACAAGATAGGCGCGGAGAACGTGCGGCAGCTGCTCATCGACGAGGTGAAGATGCTCCCCTGCAAGGCAGAAAACGTGCTGGACTTCATGGCCATCAGGGGCACGAACGCCGAGGTCATAGCGCGCCTCGGCCTCTACCGCGGCGCGGACGCGACCTTTGACGCGGGGCTCGACGAGCTTGTCGCCGTCACGAGGTATCTCGGCGAATTCGGCGTGCCGGAGGAGAACTTCGCCGTCGATCTCACCATCGCGCGCGGGCTGGACTATTACACGGGCACCGTCTACGAGACGGAGATGACCGAGCACCCCGAGATAGGCTCCGTCTGCTCCGGCGGCAGGTACGACAACCTCGCCGAATACTATACCGACAGGCAGCTGCCCGGCGTCGGCATATCCATCGGCCTCACGCGGCTGTTCTACGTTTTGCAGGAGCAGGGGCTCCTGTCCGACGATATGGTGACCGCGCCCTGCGACGCGCTGGTCATCCCCATGACGGAGGATCTGGGCTACGCCGTCTCCGCCGCGACCGCGCTGCGCGCGGCGGGCGTGAGGACGCAGCTCTACGGCGAGCAGAAAAAGTTCAAGGCCAAAATGGCCTACGCGGACAAGCTGAAGGTGCCCTATGTGATCTTCGCCGGGGAGGACGAGATACGCGAAAACGTCCTGTCCGTGAAGGATATGCGCAGCGGCGAGCAGCAGAAGCTCCCGGCCGGGGAGGCCGCGGCGCTCATCAGGGCGCGCGTCGCCGCGCTCAACGGCGGAGCCGTCATAAAAGAGAATTAACTAACAGGAGGCCGGATATGTTTCAGTCACGTACACATACCTGCGGAGAGCTTCGCATGGAAAACGCGGGAGAGCGCGTAAAAATAGTCGGTTGGATGGAGAACGTCCGCGAGGTGGGCAGCAATTTTGCCTTCGTCGTCGTGCGCGATTTCTACGGCACAACGCAGGTCGTGGTGGAGAGCGAGGACATGATGAGCGCCGTCAAGGCCATCAACAAGGAGTCCACCATCTCCGTCGAGGGCGTCGTGCGCGAGCGCGCCAGCAAAAACCCCAAGCTCCCGACCGGCGATATCGAGATCGTCCCCGACAGGATAGAGGTGCTCGGCCGCTGCCGCTACAACGAGCTGCCCTTTGAGATAAACCGCAGCCGCGAGGCCGACGAGACCCAGCGGCTCAAATACCGCTATCTCGATTTGAGAAATCCCGCCGTGAAGCAGAATATCATCCTGCGCTGCAATGTCGTCGCCGCTCTGCGCGAGGCCATGACGGCGCACGGCTTTTTAGAGATAACCACGCCCATCCTCACCGCCTCCTCCCCCGAGGGCGCGAGGGACTATCTCGTCCCGGCCAGAAAGCACCCGGGCAAGTTCTATGCCCTGCCGCAGGCGCCACAGCAGTTCAAGCAGCTGCTGATGACCTCCGGCTTCGACCGGTATTTCCAGATAGCCCCCTGCTTTAGAGACGAGGACGCCAGAGGCGACCGCTCCCCCGGCGAATTTTACCAGCTCGATATGGAGATGGCCTTCGCCACGCAGGACGACGTGTTCGCCGTCCTGGAGGACGTGCTGCCCCCGATCTTCGCAAAATACGGCAAGTACGGCGTCGCTTCGAGCGCGCCGTTTCGCCGCATACCTTATCTTGAGGCCATGGAGAAGTACGGCTCGGACAAGCCGGACCTGCGCATAGACCTCACGGTGGACGAAATAAGCGAGCTCACCCGGGACACGGAATTTCCCCCCTTCGCGGACGGGAACACCGTCAAGGCCATCGTCGTGACCGGCTGCGACATGACGCGCAAGAACATCGACAAGCTCTGCGCCGACGTCGAGGTGCAGTCCGGCTGCAAGCCCTTCTGGTTCAAGGTGGACGAGCACGGCGAGCTCGCGGGCGGCGTGGCGAAGTTTCTCGCCGAAAAAAAAGCGGCGCTCACGGAGAGGCTCGGCCTAAGACCCGGCTGCCTTGTCGGCGTCGCGGCGGGCAAAAAGGAGAGCGCGCAGAAGACCGCGGGCGTCATGCGCAAGCTGCTCGGCGCGGCCGCGCCCGGCCATATGGACAGCGAGCGCTATGAGTTCTGCTGGATAGTGGACTTCCCGATGTACGAGATAGGGGAGGAGTCCGGCGAGCTTGAGTTCTGCCATAACCCGTTCTCCATGCCCTCCGGCGGCCTCGGCGCGCTTTTGAAGGCCGAGAGCGGCGAGCTTGACCCGCTCACCATCACCGCCGACCAGTACGACCTTGTCTGTAACGGCGTGGAGCTGTCCTCCGGCGCCGTGAGAAACCATGACCCCGAGATCATGATAAAGGCCTTCGAGCTCGTCCGACTCGGCGAGGAGGACGTGAAGAAGAAGTTCCCCGCCATGTATAACGCCTTCTGCTACGGCGCGCCCCCGCACGCGGGCATCGCCCCGGGAGTGGACAGGATGGTCATGCTGCTCTCCGGCGAGGACAGCATCCGCGAGGTCATACCCTTCCCCATGAACAAGAGCGCCCAGGACGTCATGATGGGCGCGCCGTCCGTCGTCGAGCCGAAGCAGCTCAGCGAGCTGCACATCGCGGTCACCGGCGATACGGAGGAATAAG
The DNA here is from genome assembly GCA_034933465.1 of Oscillospiraceae bacterium. Lineage (GTDB taxonomy): Bacteria > Bacillota > Clostridia > Oscillospirales > Oscillospiraceae > Limivicinus. The sequence continues at coordinate 31,165 of JAYFNM010000029.1, forward strand.
CGAAAACAGGCCGTATCAAAACAGCGGCGGGTTGTGAAGCCCCGCGCATTCCCTGTTTTGATACGGCCTTTTGAACCGGAGGTAAGAGATGTTTTCCAGTGTAAAGAGCTTCGGCGTCAGCGGCATCGGCGGCTATCCGGTGGCGGTGGAGGTGTATATCTCCAACGGCCTGCCGGGCTTTGATATCGTCGGGCTGCCGGACGCCGCCGTGAAGGAGGCGCGGGAGCGCGTGCGCGCCGCCATAAAGAACAACGGCCGGCGCTTTCCCGTCAGCCGCATGACGGTGAACCTCGCACCTGCCGACAGAAAAAAGGAGGGCACGGTCTACGACCTGCCCATGCTCATAGGCATCCTCTCCGCCTCCGGCGATATCGACAGACCGGGAGACGACTGCGCCTTCATCGGCGAGCTCTCGCTCACGGGGGAGCTCCGGCCGGTATCCGGGGCGCTGCCGATGGCGCTCTCCGCCGCGCGCGAGGGCGTGAGGCAGCTTTTCGTCCCGGCGGACAACGCGCAGGAGGCGGCCTTTGCGGAGGGCGTCTCCGTATACCCGGTGAAGGACGTGCAGCAGCTCATACGGCATCTCAGGCGCGAGGAATTTATCGAGGCCGCCGTGCCGCCGGAGCCGGACGCGGACGAGGCGGGACTGCCGGATTTCGCGGACGTCAAGGGGCAGGAGAACGTCAAGCGCGCCCTTGAGATAGCCGCGGCCGGCGGGCACAATATCCTCATCATCGGCCCGCCGGGCGCGGGAAAGTCCATGATGGCAAAGCGTCTGCCCACCATTCTCCCGGATATGAGCCGGGAGGAGATGATACAGTGCACCGAGATCCACTCGGTGGCGGGTCTCACGGGGAAAAAGCGCCCCGTCGTCTCCCGGCGTCCCTTTCGCTCGCCGCACCACACAGTGTCCGCGGCGGCGCTCTCCGGCGGCGGCGCGACGCCGCATCCCGGGGAGATAAGCCTCGCGCACAACGGCGTGCTCTTTCTCGACGAGCTGCCGGAGTTTCAGCGGGACGTGCTGGAGGCGCTGCGCCAGCCGCTGGAGGACGGGGTGGTCACGGTGTCCCGCGTCGCCGGGACGGTGACCTTTCCGAGCCGCTTTATGCTGGTGTGCGCGATGAACCCCTGCAAATGCGGCTGGTACGGCCATCCCTCCGGGCGCTGCCGCTGCACGGAGACCGAGGTGCGCCGCTATCGCAGCCGGATATCCGGCCCACTGCTCGACAGGATAGACCTCATCGTCGAGGTTCCGGCGCTGGAATATGAGGAGCTGAGAAGAAGGACGCCGGCGGAGAGCTCGGCGGAGATAAAAAAGCGCGTGGACGCGGCGCGAAAAATACAGCGCGCGCGCTTCGAGGGCGACGGAGCCATGTGCAACGCGCATATCGGCAGCCGGGAGCTGAGGAGCTTCTGCGCGCTCTCCGGCGACTGCGAGGCGCTCATGCGTGCGGCCTTCGACAGCATGGGTCTCTCCGCAAGGAGCTACGACCGCATCCTCCGCGTGGCCCGCACCATTGCCGACCTCGCCGGAGCGGCCGCCATAGCCCCCGAGCATCTGGCCGAGGCCATACAATACAGAACCTGCGACCTGTCCGAGCTCAGCGGCTGAGCAGGCAAGGGGCAAGCTCCCCTTGCCCAGACTAAATCTGCATTGTCAACGACTTGAGCCCGGCGATTTTATCGCCGGGCTGTCAGCCTGTCAGGGAAGGCGTTGCCGACTTCCCTGACAGGCTTCATCCGCCACTTTTTTCGTGAAAGCGTAATATCACGAAAAAACTCGCTTCGCTCGGCAAAGGCTTGATAAATCAAGCCTTTGCTGGCGGTTTATTGTAACGCGAGACGGGCCTTGCCCTCTCGCGCTCTCCCGCTGCTCTATCACTGTTGGCTTGGAAGCATAGTTTTTTGACCGTCTGTGAGCCCGGCGAGTAAATCGCCGGGCTCCCTTTTTAGCCTTGCTTGACGTACCTGACGGCGGCTTCGGCAATGGTCTCGTTCGGGTCGATAAGCGGAACCGCGAAGCTGCAGCCCTCCAGGATTATCGGTATTTCGGTGCAGCCCATGATCAGCGCCTCCGCGCCGTTATCGATGAGATGCCGGGCGACGGTTTTAGCCGCCTCCACGCATTTCTCAGTCCGTCCATTGTATTTGAAGCCAAAATCGTGGTCGAATATCGCCGCCTGCATCAGCTCCTGCAGCTCGCCGGGCAGAGACATGACCTCAATGCCGAACTTGTCGCAGGACTTCTCGTAGACATGCGCCTGCATCGCGGCTGTGGTGGCCAATACGCCCGCCTTTTTTATTCCGGGCGCGCGGCGCTCGGTCTCCTTTACGGCCTCGTCGATAATGTGCAGAAAGGGGACCGATACCCCCTTGACGACGTCGTCGTAGAAATAGTGCGCGGTGTTCGCGCCGATAATGATCACGTCGGCTCCGGCGTTTACCAGATTCTGCGCCGTGGCGATCATAGCCGGCACCGGACTTTCGCCGCCGTGAAGTATGGCGTCCTGCCGGCTGGGCATTTTGGGGTTGCTGTCGAGAATGATGTGGATGTGGTCGGTGTCGGTTTTGGCATGAGTGGCGGCGGTTATCCGCAAAAACAGATCCGCGCCCGCCTCGGGTCCCATACCGCCCATAATTCCGATTATTTTTTCTCTGCTCATGGCTGCCTCAAACTTTTTCGGGGGCGCTTGCTTCAAGCTTTTTCGTCCTGCGCTCCTCGCTGGCGGATACTACAGACGCGACGACCACGGAGCCGACGCAGTTCACGGTCGTGATGCCCATGTCCATTATGCTGAAGATGCCGCCCAGCAGCGCCACGAATTCAATGGGCATACCCATGGTCTGGAGGAAGATCGTGGTGGCCACGAGGATACCGCCGGGGATTCCGGGGCTGCCGAGAGTCATGAGCACGCCGGTGATAACGGCGACGACCATGGTGGTGAAGCTCAGGTCTATGCCAACGACCTCCGCGACGAATACTGCGACCACGCCGTACCAGAGCCCGTTGCCGTCCATGTTCATGTTGGCGCCGAGAGGGATGGTCAGGTCGGAGACCTCCTTGCGCAGCTTGAGATTCTCCTCACAGGTGCGCATGGAGACAGGCATGGTGGCGGCGGTCGAGCAGGTGGAGAAGCTTGTCGTCCATACGGGCGCTATCAGCTTCCAGAAGGTGAGCGGGCTTTTGCGGGTGCCGACGGCATAGAGCGTGCCGTAGACCACAAAGGCGTGTATGGCGAGGCCGACATATATCGTGAGGATGAACTTGCCCAGAGGGCCGAGGACGTCCGTCCCATACAGGCCGCAGGTGTTGGCCATAAGGCAGAAAACGCCGATGGGGGTGAACTTCATGACCAGCCGGAGGAAGCTCATGATGTAGCGCGAGATGAGACCGAAGCCGTTGAGTATCTTCTTCTGGTCGTCCTCCTTCATAAACATGATGCCGATGCCGGAGAGAATGGCGAAGGTGATGACGTGCAGCATCGTGCCGTCGGCCATGGAGCCGATGATGTTTGTGCCGAAGAAGCCAAGGATGGTGCCGGAGACCGTCGGGGCGGCCTGCTCAGTGACCTCGCTGATCTCGGTCATGATAAAGCCGCTGCCGGGGTTGATGACCAGCGCCGAGATAAGACCTACCGCGGCGGCAATAAAGGTGGTGCCGAGAAAGATCACGATAAGCTTTATGCCGATGCGGCCAAGCTTTTTGACGTCTCCCATCCCGGCGACAGCAAGGACGATGTTGCAAAGAATCAGAGGAACGACAGAGCAGCGCAGCAGTCTGAGAAAAATAGTGCCGATAAAACCGATACAGGCTATCTCCGGCCCGATAATGAGGCCGCAGACGGCGCCGAGCAGCATACCTATGAGGACCTTTGTAGCAAAACCCAGCTTTTTGATATGTGCCATTTCTTTACCTCCCAATGTGATTTTATTTTTAAGGCACGGCTGTGCGCACAAATGCCTTAATTTGCTTTTTTTTACCGCGGCGTCGCCGCCTGATTTTGGGCATAAAAATTTCGCCGGCCGTTTTTCAACGCCCGAAAAAGAATTATTGGCTTTCCGCTTACAGCCTACTCGCCCGCAAGAGAGGCGATCTGGCTGCTGTCAACTGAAAACTGCCGGGTGGCGTGGGAGTAGTTCACGGATATGCGGTAATGATTGCCGTTGAAGCGGCGGCGGTTGAACATCATCTTTTCCCCGTTATAATAGGAAGTGATATCCAGCCTCATGCCCACCACGTCCTTCTTGAAAATGATGAGCTGCACCCGCTCGTCCTCGATGCCGAGAAGCTGCTTGTCCTCTACCGTGAGCAGGACAGGCTGGACGCAGGTGTGATAGGAGTCGAATTTGAACTGGTTCTTTTCCTCAAGATAGTCGTATACGGAGAGCTTGTTGAGGTTCTGCTTGAGAAAATCCGGGGCAAGGCGCTCGTGGATGTAGTGCTCGTCGATGGCTATGGGACGGTTGTTCACATAGCACACGCGCTTAAGCTTGTAAAACTGGCCGTCGTACTCATCGAAGTAACCGCCGATATCCGCGTTGAGATATCCCACCTCGGCGGATATGACGCGAAAATACGGCTCCGAGCCGGAATCCCTGATCTGCCTGTATAAGCTCGGGTCGGAGAAAAAATTGTAGTCGGCGCTCTGGTAGGTGACATAGGTCCCTTTCCCCTTCTTTCGCTCTATCAGCCCCTGCTGGACAAGTCCGTCCATCGCCTGCTTCACCGTGGCGCGACTGAGACCGAGGGTCTCGCAGAGCTGCAGCTCGGCCGGAAGCTCCTTCCCATACTCCCATTTGCCGGACAGAATGTTTTCTTTCATCTGCTCCCTCAGCTGATAGTAGAGAGGGACAGGGCTGTCATGGTTGATCTGTATGTTTTTCACCTCCTCAATATATCAGGTTGTTCAAATGACCGGACATTTACCATGACTGATAATATCACATAAGCAATCCGCGGGCAATTGGCTTGTTTGACGATTCTCGTTTCGATTTTTTGTAGATTATGAATAATATATGAATCGCGCCGGCCGCTTGCCCTGCGCCGTCGCCTCGCTTGCCATTTCAAATGATGCATGATAGAATATGGCCAAAAAGCGGCGTATCGACGTAAAACGGGGGCGGGACAGGTGAAGGAGAAACAGATGGATAAGGAAAATACCCGCCGCGGGAAGGCCTCGGCGGGCGCGGGGATGATTGTGGACGCGGCGGACGAGCTGCTGCCGTTTCTCCTGCGGGCGCTGCCGGGGAAGGGCAGAAACAGCGTGAAGGCGCTGCTGACGAACGGGGCGGTCACGGTAGACGGGCAGACGGAGACCAGGCATGACCATCCGCTGCACGCAGGGCAGACCGTGCGTGTCGCGCGGGCGGCGGGCGGCGAGGGCGCGCTTGGCGCTCAGGTGCATATCATATACGAGGACAGCGAGCTGATAGCGATAGACAAGCCCGCGGGTCTGCTGTCTGTGGCGACGGACGCCGAGCGCGGAAGGACGGCCTGCCGCATGGTGTCCGACTATGTCGGCAGGGCGGAGCGCGGGGCGAGGATATATGTGGTGCACAGGCTGGACAGGGACACCTCCGGCGTCCTGCTCTTCGCCAAAAACGAGAGACTGAAGCTCGCGCTGCAGGAGGACTGGAACGAGCGCGCGCTGCGCCGCGAATACGCGGCCGTGGTGGAGGGGCGGCTCGCGGAAAAGAGCGGCACTCTGCGCTCCCGGCTGAGACAGAACGCGGCGATGAGGGTCTATTCCGACGCGAGCGGCAAGACCGGGCAGGAGGCCGTGACGGACTATCGGGTGGCGGCCGAGGGCGCGAAATACTCGCTTTTGAGCATCCGGCTCGAGACCGGCAGGAAAAACCAGATCCGCGTACAGATGGAGGAGATTGGGCACCCTGTGGCCGGGGACAGGAAATACGGCGCCGCGACAGACCCGCTCAAGCGGCTCGCGCTTCACGCAAACGCGCTGGAGATAATCCACCCCTTCACGGGCGCGCGGCTTTGCTTCGAGACAGACATTCCGGCGAGCTTCAGAAAGCTCATAAAATAGCGCCGCCGCGACCCGGAGCTGCGCAGCGCAAGCCGGGCGGCTCCAAGCAGCGGCAAAAACAGAGCCAGCGGACTGCGAAAGCAGCATCCGGGGGCTCTGTTTTTTGCAAAAAATGAGTTGGGAAACAAAAATATAACCAAGAAGAATTGCGCCGCAGCTTCTCGGAATGCGCGGCTGTCCGGGAGAGCCGGCGGCTTCGTGCTTTTGCGGTTCGGGTCTGCAAGGCGGTGCTTCCTTGCGCATTCTGCTCTCATGCCGGGCTAAAAAATGCGCTTTTAAGCGTTCCGCTCTCAGCATTATCCGATAAGCGGATTTTCTTCTTGAACACCGTATACTCGATCGCTCCCCTGGGGCAGATGTTCTTGCACTTGCCGCAGCGGATACACTCCAGGCTGTTGGCGTTTTTGACCGGGTCGCAGCCCATCTGACAGGCGCTTGCGCAAACGCCGCAGTGGACGCATTTGTCGGTGTCCACCCGGTATTTCAGCGCGGAAATGGGATTGAACACGGAATAGATCGCGCCCAGCGGGCAGATGTACTTGCAGAACGGGCGATAGATCATGATGGCAAGAACGATGGTGACGATCAGAATCGCCACCTTCCATTTGAACAGGAAGCCCACCGTCGCCAGCATGGCTTCACTCCGCAGCACCAGCGGAATCCCGCCCTCCAGCGTGCCCACGGGGCATATCAGCTTGCAAAACCACGGATAGCCCTGCCCGATGAGGTCTGTGATGAACAGCGGCAGCAGGATCACGAATACCGCAAGGATCACATACTTGAGCCGGCGCAGCTGCCTGTCGCCCTTGAAGCTGCGAAGCTTCAGCCTCTTCGGCAGCGGAATCTTGTTCAGTAAATCCTGAATCAGTCCGAAGGGGCAGAGCCAGCCGCAGACGAAGCGACCCATAAAGCTTCCCACCAGAATCATGAACCCCGCCACATAAAAGGCGAATTTGTACTCATAGCTGCCGATGGTCGCCTGCAATGCGCCGATGGGACAGGCGGCCACCGCGCCGGGGCAGGAATAGCAATTCATGCCCGGTACGCAGACGTTCTTGATGTTCCCCTGATAAATCTTGCCTCGCGCAAAGCCGATAAGATAGCTGTTGGTCATGACCATCCAGAGCGCCTGAAAGAAGTGCCGGAACCGGCCTGTGTATTTTTTCTTATCCAATTCCCACACACTCCAGACAGATATTGATGGCCTTTTCAAACACGATGGTGTATTCCTCCCGCCAGATACCCGCCGAGAGGAACACAGCACCGACAAAAAGTGCAATCGCGGTCATCCAATTAGAGGAAAGAAAGCGCTTTGCTCTCATAACACGGCCTCCTTACTTGCTCACATTGGACAGCTCTTTGTTAATAATCTCCTGCCAGTCGGCCTTGGTGTTGGAGCCGACATAGGTCTCTCCGACGATATTTCCGTTCTTATCCACGAAGAAGGTCTCGGGAAACGCGTTGACGCCCTTGAGTCTGCCGTTCCAGAGAACATCGTCGGGGATAAGCGTATCATATTGAATTCCTGTTTTGCTGATGATGGTTTTCACCTTGTCCAGCTTCTTTTCGTCCACGCTGCCGCCCTGATTGACGTCAAGGCACATGCCGACAATATTGAACTTGACGCCCTTTTTCTGCAGCTCAGCTCGGATTGCCTCCAAATCGGGCATCTCCATGATGCAATAGTTGCAGGTGGTCGTCCAGAGGTTCACCATGGTGAGCTCATAATCGGCAAAGATCTCGTTTCCGGCAGTATCGCCGTCTACGACCTGCGCGTTGAAGTCGCCAAGCTCGCTGACATTCTCACGGGCGGCGCCCAGGATGCTGAAATATGGGTCGAGCTCGCGGGAGGGAATCGGCGCGGGGTCGCTGACAGTGACCTTGGTCTCTTTGAAGAGCTCGGTCACGTCGCCGACGGGATTGGTGCTGAAATAGAACACATATTTCCCGTCCGAGGATTTTCCGATCTCTGCATTTTCTTCGCAGCCGGTCACGCTCTCGACCGTATTGTTTTTCAAATATTCGCTGTTGAAGACCGTGATGGAGCCGATGTGCTGCGTTGTGTTAAACCACGCTTCGTATTCCTCATAGGACTGAAAATCCCGTCCCGGATTGTCTTTGTCCGCCAGCAGGAAGAACATCAGGGAGTAATCGAAATCTCGCTCGCCGTTCATCTGCACGTCGTTGTGCATCCACGCCTCGCCGCTTTTCAGCATATCCCGAAGCTCCTGCGGCAGAACGTAGCTCAGCCCCATGTATTCATACACATATTCGTCCAGTACCGGGAGCTTTGCCGGAACCTGCGCGACCGTAGCTCCGGCGCTGCCTGTTTCGTCTCCGCCCGCGGCGGGTGTGCCGTGCTCCTTGAGCCAGGCCTCCATCTCGTCGTCCAGCCAGCCCATTTCGATGGCCTCCTGCTCGGTCACCTCGCCGGATTTGATGGCGGCTATCCGCTCCTCCGGCGTGGGAAGGCCGCTGCTCGTTTTTCCGCAAGCCGCCATGCTGAGAACCATGACGAGCGCGAGGATTAATGTGATTATTTTTTTCATTTCAAAATCTCCTTCGGTTTTGGGATGAGCTCATTCTACAGGGGCGGATATAAAGCTGCTATAAAGATAAAAAAGCTGCCTTTATATCAAATTTACAACTTTATGGTATACTATAAAAAAAGCACGGGAGGCCTGTGGTTCGTGAAAATACTGATAGTGGAAGATGAAAAGGAGCTAAGAAGCTCTCTTGCCGAGGGGCTGCGCCTGAGCGGGTACGCCGTGGATACCTGCGGCGACGGGGAGAGCGCCGACGAGCTTCTTTTTGCGGAAATATACGATCTCGTCATACTGGATTTGAATTTACCGAAAATGGATGGCATGGAGGTGCTTCATAATCTGCGGGAGCACAACAAGCAGCTCAATGTTCTCATCCTTTCCGCCAGAGCCGCGGTGGACGATAAGATCGCGGGGCTGGATGAGGGCGCGAACGACTATATGACAAAGCCCTTCCACTTTGCCGAGCTACAGGCGCGGATCCGGTCGATGCTCCGCAGGAAGACCGTGCTGGAAAACACCGTGCTCACCTGCGGGGAGCTCTCCTTCGACACGGCTTCCCGTGCGACCTCGGCAAACGGAAAGGCCGTCCGCCTGACGGGCAAGGAGACGGCGATTTTGGAATATCTGCTTTTGCACAAGGAGCGCGTCATCAAGGTGGAGGAAATGCTGGAGCACGTCTGGGACGGCGAGGCGGATTCGTTTTCAAACTCTGTGCGCGTCCATTTGTCCTCCCTGCGCCGCAAGCTGCGCGCGGAGCTCTCCTATGACCCGATTGAAAACATCATCGGCGAGGGCTATGTGATCCGGGAGGCGCGAAAATGAAGAAAAAGCACAAGACGCTGCGCTTTAAGCTCACGGCGCTCACAATATCGATTTTTCTGCTGATCTGCGTGCTGCTGACGGCGGTCTCCATTGCGTCCTCCGGGATGCTGACCTCCGCCGCGGGACTAACGCCCGCAGTTCCCACCACCGGGGCCATGCCCACCGAGCCCGGCGCAAACGTTCAATCCCAGACGCTTGCTCAAGCGCAGCGCAATTTCAACCTGATCGCCATCGGCGCGATGATATTGCTGGCTGTTGCGGGCTCGGGCTGCATTTATTTGACCGTCCGGCGTGAGCTGCACCCGCTGGAGGAGCTGGCGCGTCAGGTTTCCGGTCTGGATGCTGACAACTTGGATGCGTCTATCCATGTAAAGGTCACCGGCGATGAGGTCGAGCAGCTGGCGGTGGCGCTTGACGATATGACCCGGCGTGTGAGCGACGCCTATACGGTGCAGAAAAACTTTTCCGCCAACGCCGCTCACGAGCTGCGCACGCCCCTGACCGTCATGCAGACACAGCTGGATGTATTTGCCATGAAGAAGGATCGGAGCCGCGAGGAATATGAAAAGCTGTTTGACGTTCTGCGCGCCAACACCGACCGTTTTTCCGGCTTGGTCAGCGACCTTTCCAGCTTCACCAATGAGCAGGCTGTCGATATGTCAAAGCAGGTGGATCTCCGGGGGCTGATGGAGGAGATCGTATTTGAGCTGGAGGGCAAGAGCCGCGAAAAGAAGCTGACGGTGACGATTGCCGGGGACGGCGCGGTTTACGGCAGCGACAGTCTTTTGCAGCGGGCGTTTTACAACCTCGTGTCCAACGCCATCCGCTATAACGTAGAGGGCGGAAGCGTATGCATCACGCTTTCAGACAAGCAGGTGTCTATCGCGGATACCGGAATCGGCATCCCGGACGACGCGAAGCCCAATGTGTTCAACAGCTTTTTCTGCGTGGACAAGTCCCGCAGCCGGGAGCTGGGCGGCAGCGGGCTGGGTCTTGCCATCGCCAAAAACATCATGGAAAAGCACGGCGGTTATATCTATGTCACGGATAATCAGCCAAAGGGCAGCGTATTCGTCGCAGGCTTTGATAAGGAGGGGCTCCATGAAATTCACACCCATTGACAAAGAGAATTGGCCGCGCCGGGAATACTTTGAGCACTATTTCCAGAAGCTCCCCTGCACCTACAGCCTGACGGCGGAGCTGGATATAACGGCACTGCTCGCCGGCGGCGAGAAGTTCTACCCGGCGATGCTGTATCTGCTCTCCACAGTCGTCAATCGCCACGAGGAGTTTCGCACGGCGATAAACAGCGAGGGCGTTTTGGGCGTTTTTGACAGCATGAACCCCAGCTACACGGTTTTCCATTCCGACACGGAGACCTTCTCCACGCTCTGGACGGAGTATGATGAGAGCCGGGAGCTTTTCAAGCGCCGCTGCGAGGCCGACATGAAAGCCTTTGGAGCTGTGCATAAGCTGACCGGCAAGCCGGATGCGCCGGAAAACTGCTTCCCCGTGTCCATGATACCATGGACGGGCTTTACCGGGTTCAACCTGAATTTGGCCGGGGGCTTTGACTACCTGCTTCCCATCTTTACCATGGGGAGGTATTCCGAGCGCAGCGGCAGAGCCTTTCTGCCGCTGTCCGTGCAGGTGCATCACGCGGTATGCGACGGTTTTCACCTCTCGCGCTTTTTGAAGGAAGTTCAGGCGCTGATTGACCAAGGGCGCGATTCATCCCGCTAAGAGTACCTTTACACGGGAAACGCATTCAAATGCAGGCGGGTAACACAGCTCCGGCTTGAATAAAAATGCGCCGCAATTCGGGGGAGGCCGCCCGGACAAGCGGTTGTTGGCATTTCCGGGTTTTTATGCTACACTGCAATAAATAGACCCGCCGTTCAAGGGCGGCACGGCCAACGGAGACAGGCGGGGCGGAGAGCGAAAAGGAGAGCGATAGAATGACCATGGAGACCGAGCGGCTTATCCTGCGCCCCTGGCAGGACAGCGACGCGCAGGAGCTGTACCGATACGCGAAGGATCCCTCCGTCGGACCGGCCGCGGGCTGGCCGCCGCATACGAGCGCGGAAAACAGCCTCGAGATCATCCGCGGCGTGCTGTCCGCGCCGGAGACCTGTGCGCTGGTGCTGAAGGAGACGGGCAAGCCCGTCGGCAGCGCCGGCATCATGAGAGCGGGTCGCGGCAGCGCGCCGATGAGCGACACCGAGGCCGAGATCGGCTATTGGATAGGCGTCCCCTACTGGGGGCGGGGGCTGACCCCGGAGGCGGTGCGCGCGCTGCTGCGCCGCTGCTTTGAGCAGCTGCGCTGCACAGGCGTCTGGTGCGGCTACTATGACGGGAATGAAAAATCAAGGCGGGTTCAGGAAAAGTGCGGGTTCGTATATCACCACACCGAGAAGGACAGGCCGAACGCGCTCATGAACGACATCCGCACGGAGCACTTCACCTATCAGTCCATAGACATGTGGCAAAGCTGGGCAAGGGCGTGAAGCGGCGGCAAAAAGTTAGACAAATATTTAAGTTAATTAATAGTTCAAGCAGGCGATAGGAAAACCGTGGAGGTCGGCGTGTGTGCCGGCCTCCACGGTTTTCGCCGGGAACCTGCCAATTTTTGCCAAATGCATTTTCCCCCTGTAAAGACGGGGGCTTTTCATGTAAAATGGGAAAAACAGGCAAATGCTGCATGAAAGACGGAGGTAGGACATGGGAGACACAGGCATAGGCGGGGAACAGCTGCTTGGCTTTGCGCGCTCGCTCGCGGAGCGCGAGCGGGCGGCGGCCACGGTAGAGAAGTACACGCGGGAGGCGGCGCTGCTCGCGCGGTACATCGGGGACGGGGAGCTCACGAAGGGGGCGCTGCTGGCGTATAGGGAGACGCTGCGCGCGCGGCACAGGGCGCGGACGGTGAACGGCAAGCTGAGCGCGGTCAACGCGTTTCTGAATTATCTCGGCAGGCCGGAGCTCGCGCTGGGGCTGCTGCGGGTGCAGCGGCGCGCGTTCGTGGAGGACGGGCGCGAGCTGGGCGAGGCGGAATTCAGGCGGCTGCTCGCGGCGGCGCGGGCGGCGGGAAACGAGCGGCTGAACCACGTGATGCTGGCCGTCTGCGGCACGGGCATACGGATAAGCGAGCTGAAATACATCACCGTGGAGGCGGTGCGGCGGGGGAGGGCGGAGATATCCATGAAGGGCAAGGGGCGCCTGATACTCATCCCGAAGGAGCTACGGCGGCGGCTCGCGGAGTATGCGGCGGCACAGGGGATAGGCGGGGGCTGCCTGTTCGTCACGAGGAGCGGGAGGCCGCTCGACCGCTCGAACGTCTGCCAGGACATGAAAAAGCTGTGCCGCGCGGCGCGGGTGGACGAGCGGCGCGTGTTCCCGCACAACCTGCGGCATCTGTTCGCCCGCTGCTTTTACGCCGTGGAGAAGGATCTCGCGCATCTGGCGGACATTCTCGGCCACAGCAGCATAGAGACGACGCGGATATACGTGGCGACGAGCGCCCGCGAGTGCGAGCGCACGATGGCGAAAATGCGGCTCGTCATATGAGCGCAAAAAAATACCGCAGAATTTACATTCTGTGGTGCTTATCCTCTTACTTTCGTTATTCAGAGAATATACCATTTTCAATCAAAAAGCAACGACTTGTTAGATAAAAACCGAAAAAAGTCAAAACACGCGCGAGAGAGGACTCAGGTGGAAAAAGCTACCATTTGAGCCTTTGATACGCGTTATTTTTTTCCCCTTTTTCAGGCGGCAAAAAACGCGCATTTGGGTCAAGATCCTTCGCTTTGCTCAGGATGACAGAGGATAAGCACCACAGAATGTAAATTCTGAGGTGTCGCGGCATATCCGCGGCGGGGCGCGCCCGGCGGGGGACAGGAACGTATACGGAGAGAGAAATTGGGTCGCTGAACGGGGTCGGCTTGCCGCCTTTTCATATCCGACGGAGGGGAGAAAAAAATGAACGCAAAAACAGGAAGCAGCAGAGCGCGGCGCGCGCTGGCGCTCGCGCTGTGCGCGGTGATGATGCTGGCGCTGCTGCCAGTGAGCGCGCTTGCGGCGACAGGGGAGACGGTGACGGCGGTGGCCGCGCCGGAGCAGAGCGCCTATTTCGTCGCGAGCGGCACGGCGCTGGCGGAGCTCGGCCTGCCGGAGGAGCTGACGGCCACCGTGAGCGCCGGGGACGGCGAGACGGCCGAGACGCGCGAGGAGAGCCTCGCCGCGAGCTGGGACGGCGGCTACGACGCCGCGGCGGCCGGGGTCTATGTCCTCACGGCGAGCTTCGGCGAGGCGGTGACAGTGGCGGCGGACGTCGTCATGCCGTCCGTCACGGTCACGGTGGCGGAGCCGGAGGCCGGGAGCGCGGCGCCGCTGTCCGCCGAAGCGCCGACCCTCGAAGAACCGGCGGTCGAAGAACAGGCCGCCGAAGCGCCGACCCTCGAAGCGCCGGTCGCCGAGGAACCGGCCGTCGAAGAACCGGTCGTCGAAGCGCCGCCTGTCGAGGAAGCGGCGGCAGAGGAGCCGGCCTCCGAAGAGCCTGCCGGGGAGCCGGTCGCTCTGCTTGGAGAGGGGCTGCCGGAGGCGTCCCGCACGAGCATCACCTGGGACGGGCATACCGCCGCGGACACGAGCTATAATCTGGCGACGGACAGCAAGACCCAGTTTAATGTGAACTACAAGCGCTCCACCTCCAGCGCGGAAACGCCGGTGCTGGTGGTGAGCTGCCTTGAATACGGCGCGCGTTTCGCGGCGCTGGTCAGCTCGGCCAGCTCCACGGCGGTGGCAAGCTCCGCCTGGCTGAACGCGCAGCACACCGCGATGGCGCTGCGGCTCAACCCGCTGACGCTCGACGACGAGGACAAGATAGGCTTTCAGATGGAGAGCCGGGCGCTGACGCAGGACAACTGCATATACTGGATGGATAACGGCGCGCTCCCGCCCACGAACCTCAGCGTGCAGGACTATACCTTCACCGGGACCGACCTGACGCAGGTGCTGACGGGGGGCACGCTCATATCGGACACGGACTTTGCCCCGGCGGGGCTCACGCCCGCCAACTACAGTGCCGCCGCCATCACGAACGAGTACAGCTACAGCGTCGGCGTCTCCTCCATACAGTCCCTCGCCAGCTGGATGCTCGGCGAGGAGGGCTACGGATATGTTTACAACAACGCTCCACAGAGCGCGCTTGGCCCGCAGAAGCAGCCGGAGCTCTCGTATACCCTGCCCTCGGCGCACACCGATAACGAGCCGCTGATAGAGATAACCGGGCTGAAGATCTATGTCCCGGGCAACAACGCGAATCTCTCCCTCGCCGGCATCGGCGGAATGCTTGCAAACGGCAAATACAGCAATACGCTTATCCATGACTGGTATGGCTCAAGCTTTAGTGTCTACTGGGAGAACTGGACGGTGAGCGAACGCCTGACGGACGGCGGGGGCGCCTACTACCTGCTCACCCCGCCGGAGGGGACGCGCATATTCAACAACGGCACGGACGCGACCCTCGGCACGCTGCGCATGGGCGGCAAGCTGACCTGGGCCGTCTCCGGCGAGCTGCCCTACGAGGGGACGGCGATGACCACGCTCGCGGCGGAGGACACCGTCCTGCATTATAAGATACCCGGCGGCGCGGCGGCCGCGACATCCGGCAGCTTCAGCCACACCGGGCCGGTGCTCCACGTCTACGCGCGCAAAAACGGCAGCGCGGGTTCCGACGGCACTGCCAAATACTGGTGGCAGCTCCGCCGCGACAAGTGGTCGTTCACATACGACAGGAGCGACTATCTGAGAACTGTCGGCGTTTCATATTCCGAGGAGACGACCGGCTACTTCAACAGCTATTACTGCGACACCTATACCAACGGCGCATACGAGGGCGACCCCGACAAGGCCTGCTGGACGGAGTATGTCCCGACCTACACCGGCTCTGTCACGCGCAGCTTCAGCTTCCCCTTCGAGGTGCAGCCGAGCTCCATCACGCTCTACAGCGCGAGCTTTAATTTTGGCTGGCTGACTGATTTCAGCCGGGTGCTCACGAGCCTCAGCTACACGCTCAAGGACGGAACCGTCCTTTCCGCGGACGCGGAAACGGTAGCCGCCATCAACACCGAATTTGCGAAGACGGGCGACATCAGCTACACCTTCAGCTTCGCCGGCGCGACCGCCGCCAACCCCGTTGTTAATGTTACCGAGGTCTGGGGAGCGCTGTATATGAAGAGCGCATTTGCGTTCGTCGGACAGGATCGAATGTACAGCGGGGCGAGCAGTAATTTCTGGTCGTCCTGCAACCACGTTATCCTGCTGGAGGAGTCCTTCGCGTACACGATATCCGAAACGCGCGCGGACGGCACGGCCGTCGCGCAGAACACGGACGTACAGGCCTATTTCTCCACCACATATGACCAGGCCGACCCCAGCGCCCCGGCCGACTTCTACCAGACCGACTCGAGCGCCGCCGCGCTGTGGTATCGCCTTGTAAACCAGAGCGACGTGGCCGTCAGCGGCGCGGGCAATGGCTGGCCGCAGCACAAAATTTCGAACTATTACACGCCCCAGCTCGCCGACGGCAAGAGCTACCCCATCGTGGACTGGCTGGGTCTTAATGTGGGACAAAAGGGCACACGGCAGGATATCCTGAAAAACCCCAGCCTCAGCGTCAGCGCCGCGGTGGGCGCGCTGAGCTCCACGGCGGACGGAATGCCGGCGCTCGCCTTCTTCGACGGCAGCTTCAAGGCCACGACGCGCTCAACGGCTGGACTTTTTCCTACACCCTGTATGACGCGGACGCCAAGACCTACCGCGATTGCAGCTATACGGTGAGCGGCCTGTCGGACGCGGTGGAGAGGCGCAACTGGAATGGCGGCAGCTATTCGAGCTGGGGCGGCGCGAGCACAGTGACGCTGCCGCACGGGGCGAACGAATATTTCACGGCGCTGTCGCTGTCCTACGCGGGCGACTACAACACCGGCCACCCGGGCGACGTCGAGCACAGCTTCCTGCACTACTTGGACGATGGAGAAATACTACGTTATTCGGGAGTGATCATCCCGCTGCTGAGCGAGCTGCAGGTCAGGCTCCTCACGGAGAACCCCTGGACCGGGAAGAAGCTCAACAGCGCTGCGGATTATTCCTCCGTGACGCTCACCTTCCAGATGACCGGCCACTGGGACAACTGCAACTGCGCAGACGGAAAGCATCTGCCCGCGAACGCCGGTGAGACGAGCAGCGGGCAGTTCGGGCCGATAGCCTATTTCTACTATTCGCAGCCGCTCCCCCTCGCCTTCGGCGCAAACTACGACGGCTCCGCAATAAATAACTACGCGCCAACGCTCTCCGCCACGGGGCAGACCGTATATCAGGGCGCGTCCACCTCCACCACCATCGGCTCCATGCTGCGTTTTTATTATCCGCCAGGGTCGATCACACGGTCGGACATAGTGACAGACCAATGGGGCGTAGCCTCCCTCCCCTTCGACCTGACGCAGTCGTGCTACGCCGCCTATATAGAGCTGACGGACAGCGCCTTCAGCATAGACCCCGAGAACACGACCTATTACGGCGTCCCGCTCTCGGACAGCAGCGCCGTGCAGTACAGCTATGTCACGAAGGAGGGGCGCACATTCCTGCGCCTGAGCTTCACGGACGACTATATCCGGGACGCCCGCTTCACAACGGACAAGCGTTTCAGGTTTTACTTATATGACGACAGAGCGAACCTCGCGGGGAACATCAAGCTCGCGTTCCTGTCCCTGCCCGGCACAAGGCTAGGCACACACTATCCCGTGGGCGAGATGTATCTCGACTATTCCGCGCTGCTCGAGGCCTAAAACGCCCATACCGACGCCGACCCCGCGAGCCCGACCTGCGGAGAGGTCGTCGGCGCGAAGGACGGGATAACAAAGTATTATTTTAGGGATAACCCGTACCTCGTGGAGGACACGCTCGGCCTCTCCTCCACCGCCGTCGCCGGCAAGAAGCTGTACGGCTTCAATTTCGGACAGGGCGGCGATAACGAGTACAGCGTAAGGGTGCTGGCCGCGGACAAGCTGGGCTGCTCCCTGTATCCCGGCAAGCTGAACGGCAACTGGGATTTCAACGGCAAGACGGAGTATTATACCGAGCAGGCCGGCAGCCTGAACGCGCTCGTCACGATGACCGGCCTGCAGCGCAGCATCACGGGGGTCACGGCCTATGTGACGCTGCCCCGGGACGGGCTGAGCATCTCCTACACCGCCTATGACGAGAACAATCAGGAGGTCACAAGGACCGCCGTGAGCGACCGCAGCCTTTATCTGACCGCCGCCCCCGAGATCGCCATGCAGAACGACGGCGACGGGACGATGGGCGAGCTGAGCTATGCCTACACCACGGACGCAGCGCCCGGCGCGGACAGCGCCTGGAGCGCCGCCGCCCCCACAACGGCGGAGGGCTGGCGCGCCGTGACCGGCGTGAGGCTCGCGGTGGCCTCGATGCCCGCGAACAGCGCCATCGACTTCCGCCTTAAGCTCGCCGCGGACGAGAAGAGCGACCTGACCGTATACCGCTCCTTCGCGGGCGGCACGGCGAGCTTCTCCTACGACGACGGCAGCGGGGCAGTTGTTCAGAACAGCCTGCTCCCTCTGGCCGAGTGGGACTATGAAAACTACAGCCTCAGCGCCGGAAGGGTCTGGTGGGACAGCTACGATGAGAGCGGCAGCCTGACCGCCAATCGGGAGGCGGGCATAGCCGGCGCGACCGTCAGGCTCTACGACACGGACGGCGCGACGCTCATCAGCTCCGCCGAGACCGCCTCCGACGGCAGCTTTACCCTGAACAGCTGGAAGGGCGGGGAGGGGCTCGTCTTTGAGGCGCTCGCGCCCGCCGGGGCGACCGCCACGAGGAAGTCCTCCGCCGCGATCGGCGCGAGCGGCACGGACTCCGACATTTCCCGGGACACAAACCGGGCGACGCTCGGCCGGATAAGCTCGTCGGGACTTAAGAATCTGAGCGCCGGCTTCGTGAGGCTGCCCGAGATATCCGGCGACGACCTCGTGCTGGCCGTCGGAGACACCGCGCCGCTGACGGCGGTGCTCAAGGAGTATCTGGGCATGGATCTGGCGGTGGGCAGCTATGACCTGAGCTTTTCCCAGACCGCCAACCCCACCGTCGCCACCGTCGATCTCGGTCAGAACGGCGCGAACGCGACCGAGACCGTCACCGGCTCCGGCGACACGCATTCCGCCGCGCGCAGCGTCAGCGGCTTAAAGGCCGGAAAGACCAGCCTGACCGTGAGCACCGTGAACCTTCTCGGAAACACCGTCACCAAAACCTTTAATATAACCGTCGAGGACACCGCCCCCTTCTCCTTCACCAAGACCGATGAAAACGGCGCGGCGCTCCCGGGCGCGCAGTTCAAGCTCTACAGGAGCTGCTGCGGGACGGAGCACGAGCACACAGACGCCTGCTTTGCCCCCGTGCAGGAGGCGGGCGCGGACAAGGTCTGGGTCAGCGGCGCGGACGGCCTTGTGGACTTCGGCAGGCTCGCCACCGGCAGCTACAGGCTGTACGAGGTCAAGGCTCCCGCGGGCTACGCCCTCCCGAACGGCTACTGGACCGTCACCGTGGACGCGCGCAGCGAGACCCAGCCCTTCACCATAAGCGCCGCCGGCAGCATCCCCGCCTTCTACCTGAAGGACGGCGCGTACTGCCTGCCGAACCACCCGCGCTCCGTGCTGCCGAGCTCCGGCGGCGTCGGCACCGTGCTCTTCACGGTCGGCGGGGTGGCGCTGATAGGCGGCGCGCTCCTTCTTCTGGCGCTCCCCGGCAAAAAGAGGCGGGGCAAGCCTGACAACAGCGGGATTAACAGCGAGGCTGTTAATAAATAGAAGAGACCTGTCCGAAAAAATGAAAGGGGATATCTTGTCATGAGTAAAAAAATGGGTAAACTTGGGATACTGCTGCTCGCGCCCATAATGGCGCTCGGCCTGCTGTCCACTACCGCCTTCGCGGAGACAAGCTCTCTGCCGGACACCACCACCGAGCGCGTGCTCAACATCTACAAATACGCACCCACCACAGAAAACGGCACGCCGGGCGACGGAACCGCCGTCGCCGGCATCGCAACCGGGAAGACGCCGCTGGAGAACGTCGAGTTTGAGATCTACAAGGTGACGGCCGCCCCCGCTGGAACCACGCCGACGCAGGCCGAGCTGACCGCCATCATGCTTCCCGCAAACCTCATCGCGACCGTCAGAACCGACGCGAACGGCTACGCCAAATACAGCTTCGGCACAGGCACAACCAATGACGGCAGGTATCTGGTCGTCGAGAAGGCCAACGCCGCCGTCCAGACCGCGGCCAACCCCTTCTATCTGAGCGTGCCGCTCAGCAATCCCGCCGGTGACGGCTGGCTCTACAGCATCACCGTCTACCCGAAGAACGACTTCGTGGGCGCGCCGTCCGTCAATAAGAACGTCAACGCGATAGACGCCACCACGGCCACCGCCGACATCGGCGACACCGTGACCTGGATACTCCGCGGCGGCGTCCCCGCCGACCTGTACAAGCTCGCCGCCGACGGGGCGACCGGCATCTACGCGAAGAACTATAACTTTACCGATGCGATCGACACTCGCCTTGACTACAAGGGCAACGTCGTTGTGAAGCTTTTCGACAAGGCGGGCGCTGAGACCGTCCTCGCCGCCGATAATTACACCGCGACCTACACCGCACAAACGACAGGCTCCATAGCCGGCGGAACGCTGACCGTGAAGCTGACCGAGCTCGGCATGAAGACCGTCCAGACCGCTCTTGACGGCGACGCCGCGAATACGGGCACTCCCGAGATCCGCGCGTACTTCGACGCCGCCATCAACGACACCGCCGATGTCGCGGTAAACATCACGAACTCCGTGACGCTCGACTACACCAACTCCGCCGGACATGCATACCCCGCGTCCAGAAACGCAGCAGACCCTGAAGTACACATGGGCGGCCTCACAGTTGACAAGTACAAGACCGGCGCCGAGACCACCAAGCTCGCCGGAGCCACCTTCAAGCTCGCCCGCGCCAAGGCCGACGGGACGGAGACCATCTACGTGAACGGAACCGCGACGAAGGTCGAGTTCGTTGATTTCTACACCGACGCCGCCATCACCGCCCCCGCTGCGACCCAGGTCACGACCGACGCCAACGGCACGGCCATCCTCTACGGCCTCGCCTACGGTGATTACTATCTGGTGGAGACCACCGCGCCCACCGGATACAATCTGCTGACCGCCCCCGTCGCCGTCACCGTCAGCGCGATGAGCGCCGCGAACGCGAACGCCGTCAAGGTCGCCAACAGCGAGAAGTTTGTGCTGCCCGTCACCGGCGGCACGGGCACGCTCATGTTCACAATGGGCGGCGTCCTGCTCATAGGCGCTGCGGGCGTCCTGCTCGTGCTCACCAAAAAGAACAGACAGAGCGCAAAGTGAGCGCATATTAAGGCCGAGTGCCCGCCGCCGGAAGCGGCGGGCACTTTCATCAAATAAGTTCAACAGATCGGGAATAATGCCTATGAAACGGAAGATAGCACTCATCATCATTCTGCTGCTGGCGGGCGTGGCGCTCCTCGCCTACCCGGAGGTCAGCAACCGCCTGTCGGAAAAGAACGGCTCGACCGCCATTCAGGAGTTCACCGCAGAGCTTGCGCAGACCGACACCGCCGAGCTGGACGCGCAGCGCGCGCTGGCCGAGCAGTATAACGAAAGCCTGACCGGACAGAACATTTCGGACCCGTTCGTCCTCAACAGCGGCGTCGTCTATCAGGACAACTACAACGAGATCATGGATTTCGCCAACCATATGATGGCCTATATCGAGATACCCAAGATCGAGGTGTATCTGCCGATATACCACGGCGTCTCGGACGAGGCGCTCTCCAAGGGCGTCGGCCATATGCGCGAGACCGCCTTCCCCATCGGCGGCGACGGCAACCACTGCGTCCTGACCGGGCACACGGGGCTGACAAAGGCGCGGCTGTTCACAGACCTGACGGAGCTTGAGCAGGGCGACGAGTTCTATATCCACGCGCTCGGCGAGACCCTCGCCTATGAGGTGGATCAGATAAGGGTCGTCGAGCCGGACGATACGAGCGACCTGATGCCCGTCCGGGGCGAGGACTATGTGACGCTCATCACCTGCACTCCCTATGGCGTGAACACACAGCGCCTTCTGGTGCGCGGCTCGAGAGTGCCCTATACGGAGCGGCAGCACACGCAGGAGGCCGCCAAGCAGCAGACCGTGACGAACGCCGTGGACAGGCGCATGGCGCTCTACGGCGCGGCCACCGCGCTGGCAATGCTTGTCGTCATTGGGGCCGTACTGCTCGCGCGCGTCCGGAAAAGCCGGGCGGGCGGGCAAAAAACCGGTCGGGAGCCCCGGGGTTAGGCCGATGAGGGGCAGAAAAAGAGCGCTTATCCGCGGCCTTGCCGCCCCGCTCTTCGCCGCCGGTCTCTGCGTGCTCGCCTATCCGCATGTCGTGCAGCGGCGATACGACCGGCGGACGGAGGCGGAGTACAGGGATTTCGTCGCGCAGACCGGCGATTCCGGCTCGGAAGCCGCCGCGCGGGGCGAGGGCGGCTCGCTATACGAGACCGCCGGCGGGCCGTCCGCGGAGCTGTACCGGGATATGCGCGCCTATAACGAGAGGATCTGCGCCGAGGGGCAGTCCGGCATGGTAGACCCCTGGTCGTATCAGCAGGCGAGCTTCGATCTCCGGGATTACGGCTTCAACGGCGACATCATCGGCTATCTCAGCATCCCGAGAATACATGTGCTGCTGCCGATATATCTCGGCGCGTCCGAGGAGAACATGGCAAAGGGCGCGGCGCAGCTCAGCCAGACCTCGCTGCCCATAGGCGGCGAGAGCTGCAACACCGTCATCTGCGGACATCGCGGCTACTGGGGCGCAGAGATGTTCAAATATCTGGTGGACGTCGAGGAGGGGGACATGGTATATCTCAGCAATCTGTGGTACACTATGAGCTATAAGGTCACAGGGACCGCCGCGATACTCGACGACGACATGGACAAGCTGAAAATACAGGAGGGCAGGGATCTGCTATCCCTGTTCACCTGCTACTATCAGGGCGGGCGCAAGGATCGCTTCGTGGTCTTCTGCGAGCGGCAGAGCTGAGGCGGGCGCAGCCCCGCACGGGACAGCACGGAAAGTCATGCAAACACAGCGGCGGCGCGGTATAATCACAGCATACGGAGGGATGCCTGAGTATGGATTGGATAACCGGGATACAGCGCTCGCTCGACTATATGGAGGCGCATCTGACGCGCGAGATGGACTATGAGGCGGCGGCGAAGGAGGCCTGTTCGTCGGCGTTCCACTTCCAGAGGATGTTCAGCCTGGTCTGCGGCTTCACAATGGGCGATTACGTCCGGATGCGGCGGCTCTCGCTCGCCGCGGAGGAGCTGACGCGCGGCGGCGGAAGGATCATCGACGTCGCGCTCAGATACGGCTACGACAGTCCGGAGAGCTTTTCCCGCGCCTTCACGCGCTTTCACGGCATAACGCCGACGGAGGCACGGCGCGGAGGCGGCGTCAAATCCTTTTCCCGGCTCTTCGTAAAACTGATTTTATCCGGAGGCAGCAGTATGGAGTACAGGATTGAAAAAAGGGACGCTTTCAAAACGGTATGCAGGACAAAGCAGGTCACAAAGCCGCAGGGCGACACCGCCACGGCGGATATCTCCGCCTTCTGGACGGAGTGCGGCGCGGACGGAACCATCAACGAGATCTGCCGTTACGGACGCTTCGACAAGCTGGGCGGCCTGCTCGGCATCTGCTTTTCGGGCGAGATGGCCGACTCCGGCTTTCCCTACGCGATAGGCGCGGAGTATAACGGCGCGCCCCTCAGCGGCGAAAAGCTCGAGATCGTCGAGATTCCCGCACACACCTATGCGGTGTTCCCCTGCAAGGGGAAGATGCCGGACAGCTTCAAGGACACCTACAAGAAGATCTGCACCGAGTTTTTCCCCTGCAACGGCAGCTACGAATACGGTCAGGGCGTGGAGCTTGAGGTCTATCCCTCGGCGGACGTTCAGGACCCGA
>JAYFNM010000030.1:0-19547 GCA_034933465.1 Oscillospiraceae bacterium
CGAGAAGAACAGCGGTGTTTTGCCGAGGGCGGACAGCTCGTCGGCGCGCGCGAGCAGCGCCGCGGGTATCTCCGCCCTCTCGCCGACAAAGTCCCTGTTGCCGCCCGCAAGCTCCTGCCCGTCCTTTTCCGCCGTGAGGCCGTGGCCGGGCAGAGCTTTGAAGCCGATCACCTCTCCGGGCTCCTCTCCCCTCTCGCGGGCGTAGTCGATGACAGCCCGGGCGAGGGGGTGCTCGCTGCGGCTCTCGAGCGCGGCGGCGGCGCGCAGAAGCTCGCCCTCGCCGACGCCCTCCGCCGCGACGATATCCGTGACCTTAGGCGTACCGGCGGTGATGGTGCCGGTCTTGTCGAGCGCGACTATGGCTACGCGCCCCGTCTCCTCGAGCGCGGCCGCCGTCCTGAACAGCACGCCGTTTTTCGCGCCCATGCCGCTGCCGACCATGATGGCGACCGGGGTCGCGAGACCGAGCGCGCAGGGGCAGCTTATCACGAGCACCGAGATACCGCGCGCGAGCGCATAGCCGACGCTCCGCCCGAGGATGAGCCATACGGCCGCCGTGACGACGGCAATGGCGATGACTGCCGGCACGAAGACGCCGGAGACCTTATCCGCGACCTTGGCTATCGGCGCTTTCGTCGCGGCGGCGTCGCTCACCATGCGGATTATCCGGCTGAGCGTCGTGTCCTCTCCGACGCGGGACGCCTCGCAGCGGATATAGCCCGCCTGATTTATCGTCGCGGCGGAGACCGTGTCCCCCGGCGCCTTGTCTACCGGGATGCTCTCCCCCGTCAGCGCGGATTCGTCCACGGCGCTGGCGCCGTCGAGAACGACGCCGTCAACTGGGATGCTCTCGCCCGGGCGGACGACGAACACCCCGCCCTTTTTTAGGCGCTCTATCGGCACGGTGAGCTCCCGGCCGTTTTCAATGACGGTCGCGGTCTTCGGCGCCATTCTCATGAGCCCCTTGAGCGCGTCGGTCGTCCGGCCCTTCGAGCGCGCCTCAAGCAGCTTGCCGACGGTTATCAGCGTCAGTATCATGGCGGCGGACTCGAAATAAAACTCGTGCATCCAGCCCATGACGGCGGCGCTGTCGCCCGCAAGCTGCGCGCCGGTCATCGCGAACAGGGCATAGCAGCTGTAGACGAAGGCCGCGCCCGCGCCGAGCGCCACAAGGCTGTCCATATTCGGCGCGCGGTGCGCGAGGCCGCGAAAGCCGCTTATAAAAAACTTCTGGTTAATCACCATCACGGCGGCGGTCAAAAGCAGCTGGACAAGCCCCATGGCCACATGGTTTTCTCCCAGCGCGCGCGGCAGCGGCCAGCCCCACATGCCGTGCCCCATCGAGATATACATCAGCGCGAGCAGAAAAACGAGCGAGGCCGTCAGCCGCTTTTTCAGCGCCGGGGTCTCTCGGTCCCTGAGTGCGTCCTCCTCCCGCGAGACGGACGGCGCGCCGCCGGGCGCGTCCTTGACCGCCGCCCCATAGCCCGCCGCCTCCACCGCCGCGACGACGGCGCTCTCGTCCGCGCCGCCCTCCACGCCCATGGAATTCGTGAGCAGGCTGACCGCGCAGGACTTGACGCCCGGCACGGCGGACACGGCCTTCTCGACCCGCGCGGAGCAGGCCGCGCAGCTCATGCCGGTCACAGCGTATTGTTTCATCTTCCCGCCTCCCCTTGCTTTCCGAAATTATATTGCCCGTTTGGGCTCATTTCATGAGTTTTTGTATCGTCGCAAGCAGCTCGTCTATCGTCGCGTCGTTCCCGGCGCGCACATCGTCTACCACGCAGGTACGAATGTGGTTTGACAGCAGCTCCCTGCTGAAGGAATTGAGCGCGGCGTTCGCCGCCGCGACCTGCGCGAGTATCTCCGGGCAATAGGCGCTGCGCTCAAGCATACCGCGTATCCCGCGTATCTGCCCCTCTATGCGGCTGAGCCGGTGGACAAGGCTTTTATACTCCTCGTCGGAGCGCTGCTTCGTCAGATGGCAGAAGCACTGATCGGCCATTTCATCGCCCCCTTCATGCCTCTATAATATACCCCCCCTGGGTATATGTCAAGCAAAGAAATGCCCTCTCCTTTTAAAAAAGAGAGGGCGTTTCTTAAACGGCTCAGCCGAAGTATTTGATGATGTGGCGCGGGCAGATATCGGCGCAGTGGCCGCAGCCGACGCACTTGGCCGGATCGACGACGGCGAGGTTATCGACGACGGTGATCGCGTCCGCCGGGCACTCGCGCTGGCACTTCATGCAGCCTATGCAGCCGAAGTCGCATATCTTCATGACCCGCGCGCCCTTGTCCCTGTTGTTGCAGGCGGGGATGACCTTCTGGCTGTCGGGGATGAGCTTGATGAGGCTCTTGGGGCAAGCCTCTGCGCAGGCGCCGCAGCCGACGCACTTGGAGCGATCGACCCTGGCGACGCCGTCCACAAGGTGCATTGCGTCGAACTGGCAGACCTTGACGCAGTTGCCGAGCCCGATGCAGGCGAACACGCAGGACTTGTTGCTCTTGCCGCCGAACAGCATGGCGGCGCGGCAGTCCACGGGGCCGGAATAGTTGAAGCGGAGCTCGGCGTGACCCTCGGTGCCGGAGCAGGGGACGAAGGCCACCTTTTTCTCCATGGCGTCGGCGCTCACGCCCATGACCTCCGCGACCTTCGCGGCGGCCTCTGCGCCGCCGGCGACGCAGCGGTTCGTGGCGGCCTCGCCCTTGGCGACCGCGGCGGCATAGCCGTCGCAGCCGGGGAAGCCGCAGCCGCCGCAGTTAGCACCGGCAAGACAGGCGCGGACGGCCTCCTGCTTGGGATCGACCTCAACATGGAATATCTGCGCGGCAAACGCGAGGACAGCTCCGAAAACAGCGCCCAGGATACCAAGAACGGCTATTGAAAGAAGAACAGTTGTCATTTCGGCGCCCCCTTAAGAGAATATCTGCATACCGCTGAAGCCCATGAAGGCCAGCGCCAGCAGCGCGGCGGAGACGAGGCAGATCGGGAAGCCCTCAAAGCACTTGGGATAATCAGAGAAGGCCACGCGCTCGCGCACGCTCGCAAACAGGACTATGGCGAGCATGAAGCCCGCGCCGCCCGTAACACCGTAAACAACGGACTCGATAAAATTGTAGCTGTTCTGCACGTTCAGCAGCACGACGCCGAGCACGGCGCAGTTGGTGGTGATGAGGGGCAGATAGATGCCCAGCGCGGAATACAGCGACGGAACCGACTTCTTGAGGAACATCTCGACGAACTGGACCAGCGCCGCGATGACCAGAATAAAGGTCAGCGTCTGTAGGAACTCAAGGTGCAGCGCCACGAGCACATACTGGTCGATGACCCAGCAGAACGCGGAGGCGAGACCCATGACGAAGATGACCGCGAGACCCATGCCGGTGGCCGTCTCGACCTTGTTCGAGCAGCCGAGGAAGGGGCAGCAGCCCAGAAACTGTGAAAAGATGAAGTTATTTATAAGTATCGCGCCGAGGGAGATGGAAATGATATTGGTAAGCATTATTCTTCACCCTCCTTTTCCGCCTTTTCGGCAAGCTCTTTCTTCTTGGCGGACTTTGTCAGCGCGTACTGCATCACCGCGATGAGCACGCCCAGCGCGAGGAAGCCTCCGAAGGGCAGGCTCAGTATGGAAGCGCCGTAGGAGGCGGGGAATATCTGGATGCCCGCGCCTGTGCCGTCAAGCGTGAAACGGAAGCCGTTGGCGAGGTCGATGAGACCGCCGCCGAAGCGGCCGCTGCCGAGCAGCTCGCGCACAAGGCACATGATTATCAGCACGCAGGTGTAGCCGAGACCCTGGAAGATGCCGTCGAAGAACGAGGCGCCGACGGTGTTCTTCTGGCAGAAGGCCTCCGCGCGGCCGATGATGATGCAGTTGACGACTATCAGCGGGATAAACACGCCGAGCGCCGCGCTCAGCGCCGGGATAAAAGCCTGCAGCAGCAGATCGACTATTGTGACGAAGCCCGCGATGATGACAACGAAGATCGCGAGGCGTATCTCGTTCGGGATGACCTTGCGTATGGCGGCGATGGCCACGTTGCAGCAGGTCAGGATTATCAGCACGGACAGACCCATGCCGACGCCGTTGAAGAGCGTGGTGGTGATGGCCATGGTCGCGCACATGCCTATCTGCTGGACCAGAACGGGGTTGTTGGTGATCAGGCCTTCCTTGAACTGTTTTTTAATATTCATTTAGCCCTACCTCCTTAGCCCAGAGACTCAACCGCGGCGATGGCTGTGGCAGTCGCCTTGGTAACTTGTTTGGAAGTTATCGTCGCGCCGGTCAGCGCGTCGATCTCTCCACCGGACTTCTTGAGCGCAATGTCCTCTCCCTGACCGACGAACTGCGCGCGGAAATTCACGCCTATCTCGGAGCTGCTCGCCGCGTTCGCGCCGAGGCCGGAGGTCTCGGAATGGGAGATGATGGAGATGCCGGTGCATTTATAATCGTTGTCTACGCCGACGGCCATTTTGATGTTGCCCTGCGCGCCGGAGAAGGTGGTGGTCACAACATAGCCCGCGCCGTTGCTGCACTTGTTGATGGAGTTTATGCTGGGAAAGGCCGCCTTGTCAAACTCGACCTCCTCGTATCCGTCGGAGGCGAGGACGGACGCATAGGCCTTTTCGGTCTTGATGCGGGTCTGCTCCGCTATGCGCTCAGAGGTAAGCTCGTTGACGACGCCGAGGATGCCGGCCGTGAGCGCGCAGACCAGAAACAGAATAAACGTCAGCTTCAGGATCTTTTTCATTTTGCCGCCTCCTTTGCCGCTTTCTTCGCCGCTTTTTCAGCCGCTATGTCCTCTTTCGACACGCCGAACTGGTGGCGGTGGAAGGCCTTGTCTATAGCCCAGGAGCAGAGGTTCATAATGAGTATCGCGTAGGTGACGCCCTCGGGGAAGCCGCCGAAGTAGCGGATGAGCACGGTCAGCGCGCCGCAGCCGAAGCCGAACAGGAGCTGTCCGTTGAGGGTGACGGGGCTGGTGACGTAGTCCGTCGCCATGAAGATCGCGCCAAGCATCAGGCTGCCGGAGAGTATGTTGTAGAGCATCCAGTCAAAATTGCTGTAGCCCTCGTAGCCGAAGATCAGCGTCAGCAGCGCGACCGAGCCGATATAGGCCACGGGGATGCGCCAGGAGATGACCTTGCGGATGAGCAGGTATATGCCGCCGAGCAGCAGCGCCGCGGCGCTTATCTCGCCGATGCAGCCGGGGATGGTGCCCACGAAGAGCGCCTTGAAGCTGTAGTAGGCGGGCATTGAGCCGCCGTCGTAGAGCGCGGCGAGCGGCGTCGCCATTGTGGTGGCGTCCACCGTGCCGACGAGCGCCTTTGGCACCGAGAACTGGTTCATCACCAGCGCGTAGGACGCGAGCAGGAACGCGCGGCCGGCGAGCGCGGGGTTGAGGAAGTTCTTGCCGATACCGCCGTAGAGCTGCTTGACGACGACTATCGCAAACAGCGTGCCGATTACCGGCATCCACCAGGGGGCGGCGGGCGGCATCGCCACGCCGAGCAGCAGGCCGGTGACGCAGGCGGAGAGGTCTCCTATGCTGTCCGGCTTCTTCATCAGCTTGCGGTAGCCCCATTCGAAGAACACCGCGGAGGCCATCGACACTGCTATCAGCACCAGCGGATACGGCCCGTACTGCCACACCGCGACGGCTATCGCCGGGAGCAGGGCTATCATCACGTCGAGCATGATGCGCCGGGTGTCGGTATTGGTCCTGACCTGGGGCTGGTATGCCACGTCGAGGACTATTCTCTCTTTATTCTCGCTCATTTCTGAGCCTCCTTTGCTGCCGCAGCCTCGGCCTTGGCCTTTTCGGCGGCCGCCTTGGCCTGGAACATAAGTTTCGCGGTCTTGAACGCGTGCGTCAGCGGCATTCTGGCCGGGCAGTTATACGCGCAGCTGCCGCACTCGAAGCAGTCGAGGATATGGTATTTCTCCATATTCTCAAAATCGCCCTTGCTGTAGTACATGTACATGAACACCGGCTCGAGATTCATCGGGCAGACGCTTATGCACTTGCCGCAGCGGATGCAGGTGGGATTGTCAACGTGCTTATCCTCCTCCTCGGTGAAAAACAGCACGCCGGCCGTGCCCTTTATCGTGGGCGCGTCGAAGCTTGTGGCGCAGATGCCCATCATCGGGCCGCCGAGGACTATCTTG
The DNA here is from genome assembly GCA_034933465.1 of Oscillospiraceae bacterium. Taxonomy (GTDB): domain Bacteria; phylum Bacillota; class Clostridia; order Oscillospirales; family Oscillospiraceae; genus Limivicinus. The sequence goes on from JAYFNM010000030.1 coordinate 6,174, forward strand.
CGCGGGGTCTTCACGAAGCCGCCGCACTGCTCGGCGAGGTAGCCGAAGGGGGTGCCGACGCGGGTGAGTGCGTTCACAGTCCCCTTCAGCGCGCTGCCGGAGACGGTGACGATACGGTCTATGACGGGACGCCCCTCGTAGCAGGCCTGATATATGGCGTAGGAGGTGCGGGTGCTGACGACGTTGCAGCCGACGCCGGAGGGCAGCCCGCCGGGCTTGACCTCGCGGCCGGTGACGGCCTTTACCTGCATCTTTTCGCCGCCCTGGGGGTACTTCACCTCTTCGGGGACGATCTCTATGCAGTATTTCTCGGGATGGAGGGAGTTGAGCAGGTCAATGGCGTCCTGCTTGTTCTTCTCGATGCCGTAGTTGGCCTTGTCAACACAGCTGGCAATGCGCACAAGCTCGATCCCCTTGAGAAGCTGCTCGGGGAAGTTGAGCATGGTGAGATGGTCGCCGTTGAGATACGGCTCGCACTCTGCGCCGTTGATAATGAGCTTATCCACCTTGCCTATGCCGCCGCGGATCTTAAACGCGGTCGGGAACATGGCGCCGCCCATGCCGACAACGCCCGCCTCGCGTATGCGGTCGAGAATGGCGTCCGGGTCACGGAGCTGTTCCTCGGTCAGCGGAGCCATATCGTGGCATAGGGTGTCCTGATAGTCGTTTTCAATGACTATGGACATTATCATGTCTCCGAGCGGGTGGGGTCTGGGCTCGATAGCGACCACCTTGCCGGAGACGGAGGAGTGTACCGGCGCGGAGACAGGCGCGGGGTTCTCGCCGATCTTCTGACCCATCTTCACATAATCGCCGACGCTCACTATGGGCTTGCAGGGAGCGCCTATGTGCTGAGCCATGGGAATGATGACCTGTGCCGGCGGAGTAATGACAGTCACCGGGATTTCCGGCGCCTTCATATAATTCGGGTGTACGCCGCCTTTGAACGTATGGGACATAAGCTTCACCTCGTAATATTTTTGCGATAGACATTTTCCAGAAAAGATTGTATCACAAATAGTCACAAAATGTCTACCCGATATGGCGCTAAAACCGTCGTATTTAATAGATAACTTATTAACGAGCCTGATAATCCCTTGTCAATGATAAAGTATTTTACTGTTTTTTCCAATTTAATGTCATTTTGTGTGTTCACTGCTTTTTTTAAATGACTGCCAATTTTTTCACCCTTTCCCTGTCCGCCGTATTCATACCGCAATATATGACTTTCTCCTGCCGCGCTATTCTCCGGCGCGGAAAACAGGCTTTGCGATCGAATATCGTTAAATTTTCGTCAATATCGTATCTCGACTTTTTCGAATATGCAAGTTAATTTTCGTCTGTCGCGACAAAATCGTGAAACTGCCAAATAAAGCCAGTCACTTTTTGTATGTTTTTGTTATATTTTTAACGCTATCCCGCCCTTCCGGAGGTTTTTTGCATACAAAAGCGAGGACGCCGAAAGACGGTGTCCTCGCTTCAGAGTGTCAAAAAACTATACTGTTGAGCTTATTTGATAGAGCAGCGGGAGAGCGCGAGAGGGCAAGGCCCGTCTCGCGATACAATAAGCCGCCAGCAAATGCTTGAGTTATCAAGCGTTTGCCGAGCGAAGCGAGTTTTTTCGTGATATCACGCTTTCACGAAAAAAGTGGCGGATGAAGCCTGTCGGAGAAGTCGGTAACGACTTCTTTGACAGGCTGAAGCGAGGACGCCGAAAAACGGCGTCCTCGATTTTTCATATTCTGTTGTCCTGTGTCACTGCTCGGCGGGCTCGAAGACCTCTCTGCCGTGGTGGCAGATCGGGCAGACGTAATCCTCTGGCAGCTCGCCCTCGCAGGGCTCAAAATGGCCGCAGACCGTGCAGATATAGCCCTTCTGCTTGTTGACCACCGCGGGTATGACGTGCTCAAAGGAGTCCGCGCCGTGCTTGCAGAGCGGGCAGATGAAGTCCGCGGGCAGCTCCGCGCCCTCGTGGAAATAGCCGCAGACCTTGCACACCCAGCCCTCGACCTGCTCGGGCGCGGGGTTCTTCTTGGGCTTGATGTGCGCGTGATAATAGCCGTAGGTGCAGGAGGGGGCGCTCGAGAGCAGCTTCGCCTCGACGACGTTCGCGATGTACAGCACCTGCGTCTCGACGTCCTTGACGTCGATTACCTCGCAGGAGAGGACGGCGTTGGTGTACTGCGGGATGTAGCGGATGCCGTTGGACATGCGCTCGGTCCACTCTACGTCGGCAAACTTGTCCACATCGCGGCCGCTCTGGAAGCCGAAGCGCTGGAAGAGCTTGTACGGCGCGTCCTCGCTCAGGATGGAGATGTTGAACCTGCCTGCCTTCTTCACCATGTCACAGGTGTTGTTCTGCTTGATGACGGAGATGGTGATCTTCTTCGGGTCGCAGGCGGCCACCTGACCGGCGGTGTTGATGATGCAGCCGTAGTCCTTCCCGTCCACCCGGGTGGTCAGCACCTCGACGCCGTAGGAGAACTTCATGAAGACGTTGTTGTCCACGTCGAGCGGCGCGGCGGGCGCGGCGGGCGCGACCGCGGCGGTCTTCGGGCGGATGTCGTCGGCGATGGCGTCGGCCAGGGCGTCGAGCTCGGAGAGCTGATTTTCGCGCAGCGAGGAGCGCACGGTGAGGCCGTCGCCGATGAACTCCATATTTTTGAGCGGGGCGAGGATATCGCGCATGAGCTTGCCGCTGGTCGGCGCCCAGCTCCCGTTTTCGATGAGCGCGACCTTCCTGCCCTGCAGGTTGTGGTTGGCGATATCGTGCAGCAGGTTTTCCATGGTCACGAAGACGCCGGCGTTATAGGTCGTCGCGGCGAAGACAAGATGGCTGCACCGGAACGCGTCCGACACGATGAAGCTCGGCTGGATGACGGAGGTGTCGTACATGCGCACGCGCACTCCCCTCTCCACGAGCTTCGCGGCGAGGATGTTCGCGGTGTTCTCGGTGTGGCCGTACACAGAGGCATAGGCCAGCAGGACGCTCTTCTCCTCCGGGGTGTAGCTGCTCCAGAGCAGATATTTTTCAAGGTAGTCGCCGAAGTGCTTTCTCCAGACAAAGCCGTGCAGCGGGCAGACATAGTTTATCTCGAGCGCGGCCGCCTTTTTCAGCACCGCCTGCACCTGCGGGCCGTATTTTCCGACTATGTTCGTGTAGTAACGGCGCGCCTCGTCGAGCGAGTCGTTCATAAAATCGGTCTCGTCGGCAAACAGCCGGCCGTTGAGCGCGCCGAAGGTGCCGAAGGCGTCGGCCGAGAAGAGAATCTTGTCGGTCGTGTCGTAGCTCATCATGACCTCCGGCCAGTGCACCATCGGCGCCATGACGAACACGAAGTTGTGCCTGCCGGTAGAGAGGCTGTCGCCCTCCTTCATCAGCACGAGCCTGTCGGTCATATCCACGCTGAAAAACTGCGCCAGCAGTGTCTGTATCTTCGTGTTGCAGACTATCTTCGCCTCCGGGTGGCGGAGCACGAGCTCCTCTATGGTGGCGGCATGGTCCGGCTCCATATGGGAGATGACCAGATAGTCGAGCGCGCGCCCGCCTAGCGCGTGGCCGAAGTTTTCAAAGAAAACGCCGCTGACCGCCTTGTCAACAGTGTCGAACAGCACGGTCTTTTCGTCGAGCAGCAGGTAAGAGTTGTAGGAGACCCCGTCGGGGACGCCGTAAACGCCCTCAAAGCAGACGAGCCGCCTGTCGTCCGCGCCGACCCATATCAGATCATCCAGAACCTTTCTCGTGCAGTACATATTTGTCTCCTCTCCGCCCCCGGCGGCGCCGGGGACAAGCAAAAAAAATATTTATAATCTTCGCTGGAGCAGGGCTTGTTAATATAATGATTATAGCCCGCAAAAAATAAAAACACTGTGGCGCACGCAACAGATATGTGTTAAAATACAGTATATACTTTGAATTACAAGAGGCGCCGAGATGAAAGAAATACAACTTTTCCGCGGTATAAGCGAAGCGAGCGTAAAGGCGATGATCGACTGCTTCAAGCCGGAGACGCGGAGCTTCCGCCGGGGGGAGACGATACTGGTCTACCGGCCGGAGCTTGAGTATCTCTGCGTGCTGCTCTCGGGCAGGGCGCACCTCTACTGTATGGACAGCGACGGGGAGTACACCCTGCTCGATCATTATTCCGAGAGCGACATTTTCGGAGAGGTCTTCGCAATGCCCTACGGCGCGCTGGGCTACGCCGTCGAGGCGGACAGCGACTGCGCGGTGATGTTCATCCGCTTCTCCTGCATCTACGGGCGCTGCCCCAAGGCCTGTAAGCACCACACCCAGCTCACGAGCAATCTCTTCGAGCTGTCCGCCAAAAAGGCGCAGACGCTCGCGATGCGCATAAACATGATAAGCAAGCGCTCCATCCGCAGGAAGCTCTGGTCGTATTTCGACTATATGGGCGAGCAGGCGGGGTCGGATCGCTTCAGCGTGGACAGCTCCCTGTCGCAGCTCGCAAATTTCCTGTGCGTTGACCGGGCCAGCATGATGCGGGAGCTGAAAAGCATGTCCGGCGAGGGGCTGATCGCGCGCGAGGGTCGGGAGATACAAATACTCAAAAGGCAGTAGTTTTCATCATAGCTCGAAATGCAAAAGGAGGAAACAACAATGGCAGAGAAAAAATTCGCGGGTGTAGACGGCCCGGTCGAGACCGCAGCGGTGACAGAGGACTATGCGGCGGCGGAACGCTTCGACAAGCTCCGCGTCGGCAAGCTCGGCGTATATTTCAGAGAAGGCCTCAAGCTGAAGTACGTACCCTACAGTTACATTGAAAAAGCGTTCATCCGCGTCAACGAGGTGAACGCCACGGTCTGCTGCGGCAGCACCTGCTTCACGTATTTCCGCATAGTCTTCGTCCACGGCGGCAAGGAATTTGCGGAGGTAATGTCCGAGAGCGAGAAGGTAATGGACGAGGCTCTCGCCCTGATAGCCCGGCGCGCCCCCGACATAAAGACCGGCGTGTGACGTCAGAAGAAGCTCGCTCCATTGCGTTACCGGCGGCAAATGCCGCCGGTAACTTCATATCCGCCATTTTAGCGGGATAGATCCTTCGCTTTGCTCAGGATGACAGCTGACGGCAACCCCTGCGGCAGACGCGGGTCTCTTATTTCTGTCATCCTGAGCGCAGCGAAGGATCTTTCCCCGCGTAAAGCGCGGTTCGATTGGAAGAATTCTCCGGCATGCGGCCTCAGAACGGCAGTATTTTGTCATACCGTCCGGTCTGCCGTATATTCTGTCCGCGAAATACAGACCGGGCTCAGAGCTTTTCTGCCTCCTCCAGCCAGATATCGGCGCAGGCGTCGGAGGGCATACGCCAGTCGCCGCGCGGCGAGAGGCTGACCGTGCCGATCTTGGGGCCGTCGGGCAGGCAGGAGCGCTTGAACTGCTGGGCGAAGAAGCGGCGCAGGAAGACCTTCAGCCAGCGGAGTATCTCCTCCGCGGGATACGCGCCGTCAAAGGCGTACAGCGCCAGATGGTATATTCGCGCGGGCGACGAGCCGTTGCGCAGCATGTGGTAGAGAAAGAAATCGTGCAGCTCGTAGGGGCCGACGATCTCCTCGGTCTTCTGGGCGATCTCCCCGTCCTTCGCGGGCAGCAGCTCGGGAGAGACGGGCGTGTCGAGGATATCGCGCAGCACGCGCGCCGTCTCGCCGCCGCAGCGAGCCGCCTCATATTCGATGATATAGCGCACGAGCGTCTTCGGCACGGAGGCGTTCACCCCGTACATCGACATGTGGTCGCCGTTGTATGTCGCCCAGCCGAGCGCGAGCTCGGACAGATCGCCCGTGCCGACGACGAGGCCGCCGGTCTGGTTGGCGACGTCCATGAGCACCTGCGTGCGCTCACGCGCCTGACAGTTTTCATAGGTCACGTCGGTCACGGACGGGTCGTGGCCGATATCCGCGAAGTGCCGCGTCACCGCCGCGCCGATATCCACGGTCCTGAAGCCGACGCCCAGCAGCGCGCAGAGCGCCTCGGCGTTGCCGCGCGTGCGCCCGGTCGTGCCGAAGCAGGGCATCGTGACGGCGAGGATATCCCCGCGCGGGCGGGAGAGCAGATCCGCCGCGCGCACCGCCGCGAGCAGGGCGAGCGTGCTGTCGAGCCCGCCGGAGACGCCGAGCACTGCCTTTTTGCAGCCGGTGTGCTCCATGCGGCGCATCAGGCCGACAGACTGTATGCGCAATATCTCCTCGGCGCGGCGGGAGATGGTCTCCCCGCCGTCCGGCACGAAGGGCGTTCTCGGGATGCGCCGCGTGAGCTTCGTCTCGCGCGGCTGCTGGGAAAACGCTATCCGGCGGCAGGCGGGCGCGGAGGCCGGGTCAAAGCTCGTGTCGCGCTGGCGCTCGTTCCTGAGGCGGAAGAGGTCTATCTCCGTCGCCGTCAGCCCCTCTCCCTCGAAGGGGAGCTTTTCGGCGAGCTTCAGTCCGTCCTCATAGATGAGGCTGTGGCCCGAAAACACCATGTCCTGCGTGGATTCGCCGCTGCCCGCGTTTGAGTATACATAGCCGCAGATGAGCCGCGAAGAGGCCGACGCCGCGAGCAGCCGCCGGTAATCGTCCTTGCCGATAAGCTCGTTTGAGGCGGAGAGGTTCGCGATGACCGTCGCCCCGGCGAGCGCGAGCGCCGTGGACGGCGTGACCGGCGCCCAGAGATCCTCGCAGATCTCGACGCCGAGCACGAATTCCGGCAGGTCCGCGCAGCAAAACAGCAGGTCGCGCCCGAAGGGCGTCAGGGCCTTGCCGAGCCCAATCTCGTCCGGGCCGCTGTAATCCGCGCCGGAGGCGAACTGCCTCTTCTCGTAAAACTCCCCGTAGTTCGGAAGCACGGTCTTCGGCACGACGCCGAGTATCTCCCCGCCGTGCAGCACGGCGGCGCAGTTATAGAGCTTCCCCTGTATGCGCAGCGGGCAGCCCACGACCGTCACACAGCGGCGGCCGACGGAATGCTCCCGCAGCTCGTCGAGCGCCGTCTCCGCGGCGGATATCAGCATGTCCGAGCAGAACAGATCGCCGCAGGTATAGGCCGTCAGCTGCAATTCGGGCAGCACGAGCAGGTTTGCGCCCGCCTCCTCCGCGCTGTCCATGGCGGCCTGCGCGCTCTTCATGTTCTGCCACACGCCGCCTACCCTCACGCTCGGGCTCGCCGCCGCGGCCTTGATAAAACCGTATTTCATGTCAGCCCTCCCTCTTTCAATTCTGGCCAAAATTTTAGCCTTCTATTTGCCGGCTGTCAATAAGCGCCGGAAAAGACGCGCGAAAAAATTTCCGCAGCGCCGCCCGCGGCCGAACGCTCTTGACATCGCCGCGGCTCTTCTCTATTATATAATAAAGTCATATAAACGGAGGCGTCGAATGGGCAATTTCAAGAGCGAATCAAGGCTGAGCTTTCTTGAGGCGACGAGCATTATCGTGGGTCACGGGGTCGGCTCGGGGATACTCTCCGTGCCGTATCTCGCGGCGCACAACAGCCTGCGCGAGATACTCTGGATTCTCGCCTTCTGCTATCTGTTCAACGTGGTGCTCCATCTCATAATCGCGGAGCTGTCGTACAACAACGGCGGCGCGCAGTTTATCGGCTGCCTCGACGCGGAGCTCTTCGCCGGAAAGGTGAAAAAAATACTCACCTGGCTGGCCTTCATCCTGCTGGGCGTGTCGGTCATATTCAACGTCAGCGCCTTTCTAACGGGCGCGGCGGCGGTGTTCCGCTCCTGGTTCGGCCTGCCGGACGCCGTGGGTATGCTGATATTCTATGTCGTCGGCGCGGGCGTCGTGTTTATCGGGATGAAGCTCGTCGGCATCTGTGAGAAGGTCGCCGTCACGTCGATGGTCGCGGTGGTCGGCGTGCTCTTCGTCGCGACGCTCCTGTCCCCGACGAGCGCCCTGCCCACCGGCTGGCGCGGCCTGTCGAACGCGCTGGCGCTCTTCAGCATGATATCCTTCTCGCTCTCGGCCGTGATGTCCACGCCGCAGGTCGTCAAGGGTCTCGGCGGGGACGTGAGGCGCATCCGCGCCTCCATCATGACGGGGCTCGCCGTGAACGCCGGGCTCATCCTGCTCATAACCGTCATGACCCTGCTGGGCGCGGGCGAGAGCATCAGCGAGGACGGCGCGCTGGTCGATCTCGCCGCGCACCTCGGCGGCTGGGTCAGCGTCGTGGGCTATGTGTTCACGCTGCTCGCCCTCGCCACCTCCTTCTGGGCAAACACCCTCAACCTCCGCGACATAATCAGCGAGCAGACCAGCTGGGGTCTGCATATGAGCTGGCTCGCGGCCTCGCTGCCCTGCCTTGCGATCGCCTTTTTCGGCCTCGCGAGCTTCGTGGCCTTCACCCGCTTTGCGAGCGTCATCCAGGTGGTCACGGGGCTTGGGATAATCGTGGCCTACCATCTGTCCAGAAAGCGCGTCGGCCGCTCCGAGCTCATAGGCGGCTTCGGCACGCTCCCCTTCCAGATACTTGTGGCTCTGTGTACGCTGCTCTCGACCGTGGGCGCGCTGCTGCCGGTGAACTGAGATGAAAAAGCTGCTCGCTCTTGCCGCGCCGCCCGTCTCGCTCGCCGCGGCCTTCTCCGCAGAGCTCTACCGCTATGTTTTCTGCAAAAAAGGCTCCCCCCTGCTGAGCCGGCTCCTCGATAAGAAGGGACACCGCGAGGACTATTACCTCCACCGCGACGGCAGCGCGCAGGCTCTGCGCGAGCTGCCGCAGCGGCGCTTTGAGATATTCTCGCCCCGCGGAGAGACGCTGCGCGGCTTCTATATTCCCTGCGGCGGCAGCGGCGGGAAAAAGCTCGCCTTCATCGTCCACGGCTATCGCTCCGAGCACGCGGAGACCGCCGGGATGTATATCGATTACTACGCGAGCCGCGGCTTCGACGTCTTCTGCTGCGACAATACCGCCGCGGGCGAGAGCGGCGGGAGGCATATCGGCTTCGACGTCTTCGAGAGCGCGGACTGCCTGCGCTGGCTTGATTTTCTGCGCGTCCGCTTCGGGGAGGACATACAGATCATCCTCCACGGCTTCTCCATGGGCGGCGCGACAGTGCTGAAAATGAGCGCCTTCTGCCCGGACACCGTGAAATTCATCGTCGCCGACAGCGCCTATGCCGACGCGCGCGAGCTTTTGAGAGGGCAGCTCGGACCGCTGTTCTGGCCGATGCGGCTTTTGAACCGCGCGATAGCAGGCTACGACCTGTCGGAGACCCGCGTCAGGCCGAGCCTTGAAAACTGCTCCCTGCCCATCCTCTTTGTCCACGGCCGGGACGACTCCGCCGTCCCCTTCGCAAACGGCCCGGCGCTCCACAGGATATATCAGGGGCCGAAGGACTGCCTCTTCGCCGAGGGCGCGCGCCATGTGGAGACGATGCACGTCGCCCCCGCGGCATACGCGCAAAAGCTCGACGCCTTTACAGCGCGCTATATCCGTGGGTAAAGCCCGAAAAAAACAAATCCGAAAAAATGTCATCCTGAGCGCAGCGAAGGATCTTTCCCGCGTAATCAGACGCACCCGGGAAAAAATGAAAAATGTCATCCTGAGCGCAGCGAAGGATCTTTCCCGCGTAACCAGACGCGCCCGGGAAAAAGATCCTTCGCTGCGCTCAGGATGACATTTTCTATGGCCTTCCTTCGCCGTACCCGTACACCTCCATGGCCGCATTCCACCCCCGTAGGGGCAACCCCATGTGGTCGCCCGCCGTCCGCCGCCGGTGCTCCGGCATAGGACGCGGAACGACACGGGGGTCGTTCCCTACGCTGTGGCGTCTCCGAGCGTCATTGGGTTTACATAATCTCCGCGTAGGAACGACCCTATGTGGCCGTCCGGCGCCATGGCCGCCTCAGCTGAGGCCTGTTGCGAGGCCGAGCAGGAGCAGGCAGGAGGTCAGCGCCAGATTCAGCAGCTGGAAGCTCCATGAGTATTTGACCCAGTCGGAATAACTCGTGTCGGCGAGGCCGAGGGAGATGAGCAGGGCGGGGTTCGTCGGGTAGAAGGTGTTGGAAAAGCCGTCGCCGAAGGCGTAGGCCACGATGACGAGCTGCGCCGAGATGCCGAAGGGCTCCGCCAGCGGGACGAGCAGCGGCGTGAGCATTATGGCCTTGGCGGAGCCGGAGGCGATAAAGAAGTTCATGATGAGCGCGAGCAGATAGATAAACAGGATGATGGCCCAGCGCGGCAGCGCGGAGGCCGCGCCTATCGCGGCGGAGATGATGAGCTCCAGCACGCCCGCCGTCTCAAGCGTGAACTTGATGGACGAGGCCATGAGTATCATCAGCACCGCCGGGAGTATGGACACGAGCCCGCGCCCGAAGGAGCGGGCGAAAGCGCCCGGCCTCATGCCCGCGCCGAGACAGGCGGCGACGCCCGCGACGAGAAACATGACCGAGACGATCACGAAGGTGTAGTCCCGCAGCGCGGTGATGAGCGCGGAGCTCATTACGGCCGCGATGCCGACGGCCATTATCGCCGCGAAGAGCAGGACGCCTCTGTCCTTGCCCCTGTCGGCCGCGAAGTCCTCCCCGACCACGGCTCTGACGCCGCCATCGACCTTTTTCGCGTGGGAGCGCGTAAACCAAAGCAGCAGCAGGTAAATGAACGCGAAGTTTATCGCCCTGAACCACGCGCCGGAGAACATCGGCAGCCCCGCGATCTCCTGCGCGACGCCGACAGTGAAGGGGTTGAAGATACCGGCGGCAAAGCCGCAGCCGACCGACAGCAGGCTCATCGCGAGCCCCGTGAGCGGATCCCAGCCGAGGCGCACCGCCAGCGCGACCACGATGGGCACCATCGGCACGACCTCCTCGAAGGAGCCTATCAGCGAGCCGAGCGCCATGAAGAAGAACATGACGACCGCCATCAGCTTATAGCGCCGCGCGCCGTACTTGAAGGCGATCTTGTCCACCATGTAGCGCATGACGCCGTTGTCGGTCAGGGCGTTGAACACGCCGCCGATGACGAGCAGGAAGACGATGACCGCGATAAGCGTCACGCTGTCGTCCGAGAAGAGCACCAGCGCCGGCGAGAGCAGCCATTTCCAGAAGGGTATGCCCTCGCAGGGCAGCAGCAACGTCGAGATATAGCCAAGTATCATCAGCGCCGCGATTATGACCAGCGCCGCGATGAAGGAGCGCGCGTTTATAAACGCGCCGCTCTTTTTTCTGTCGTTCATGTTCCGCCCTCACTCATCATATATCTGTAAAATTTCACTGCGGGCACGAGCGTGGAGACGTCCACGCACTCGTCCGTCCCATGTATGCTCTCGAGCTGCCGCGCGTCGATGGCGAAGGGCACGAAGCGAAAGCAGCTGTCCGTCAGCTCCGCCATGGCGCGCGCGTCGCTGCAGCCGGTCATGATATAGGGCGCGGTCACAACGCCGTCAAAGGCGGCCGACACCGCGCTCTCGAGGAGCCTGAACGCCCCGCCGCGGTAGTCGGACAGCGGCGAATCGGCCGCTGGCTCGAGCACCGTCGTCTCGACGCCGAATTTCTCCGCGAGCTTCGTGACGGCGGCAAGGCTGCTCTGATAGCCCTGATGGTGCGACACGCGCAGATTGCCGACGACGCTCGCCTCCTCCGGCAGGACGTTTCGCCCCCCGGAGCCGCTCGCCATCGTGAAGGCGAGCGTGGATTGCAGCAGGGCTCTCGCCGTGCCGGAGGCTCGCGGCATCACGCTCCTGAGCAGTCTGTCGAACAGCTCCGGATGGGCGTACACCGTTTTCAGCGGACCGGACACCGACGGGGCAAGCCGCCGGAACATCTCCCGCAGGACGGGCGATATCTCCGTTTTGAAAAGCCTTGAGCCGTCGGCCGCGGCCATAAATTTCCCGAGCCGGACAAGCGCCGTGTCTCTTTCCGGGGCGGAGGCGTGGCCACCCGCGCCCTTCGCGGTGAACAGCAGGTCGGCGCAGCCGCGCTCACCCATGCCGACCATGGCGAAGCTCCCCTTCGCGCCTGATATCGGCTCATACATTATCATGCCGCCCTCGTCGAGCACGAAGGAGAAGCGGACGCCCCTCTCCCGCAGCAGCGCGCCGAAATGCTTCGCCCCCTCGGAGCTGGTCTCCTCGTTGCAGGAGGACTCAAAGTAGATATCGCTCTCCGGCGTGAAGCCCTCGCGGGCAAGCTCGTCGGCGGCCTGCAGCATACCCCAGAGGCCGCCCTTGTTGTCCAGCGCCCCTCGTCCCCAGAGCTTTCCGTCGAACACCTCCCCGCAAAACGGGGGATGCGTCCAGCCTTTGAGCGGCTCCACCACGTCGAAATGGTTCATAAAGAGCGCCGGCGCGCCGCCGCCCCTCCCCTTCCAGCGCAGCAGCATGCTGCCCCTGTAGTCCTCAAACTCGCAGGCCGCCGTGATATCCGGGAACAGCTCCTTTATAAGCTCCTGAAAAGCGTAAAACGCGGACAGGTCGGTCTGCCCGTAGGACGAGACAGTCTCAAGGCGTATCATCCTGCCGAGATTCCGTTCATATCTCTCCAACGCGTCCATTTATGCACCCTCTCCCCTGCGCGCCGCCGCGCGGCGTTCTTTAGCGGATTAATGTGATATAACGCGTCTATAGTAACATAAGCCGCCCCGCCGCGCAAGAGCAAACGGAAAAAATGCACACCGGGTGAAAGCGCCGGCAGGAGCCCCCGACAAAGCCCCTCAAAAATGTCCTCCCGAGCAAAGCGAAGGAGCTTTTCCAGTGCCCCGGTTTTGCCGCTTCGGAAAAGATCCTTCGGCCTTTCGGCCTCAGGATGACAGGTGGAGCGCGGGCACGGCGCGCATCAATGCCGGGACGCGGCGCGCGGCCGCCCCTCAAAAATGTCATCCTGAGCAATGCGAAGAATCTTTTCCAGTGCCCCGGTTTTGCCGCTTCGAAAAAGATCCTTCGGCCTTTCGGCCTCAGGATGACAGGTGGAGCGTGGGCACGGCGCGCATCAATGCCGGGACGCGGCGCGCGGCCGCGGCGGAAAACTCGCAAAACGCCCCCGCGCCGTGAGACGGAAGCAAAAGCCCGTTGGAACGCCCCGGTGTCGCTGCGCGTCCTCTTGCTTGTGGATTATGTAAACTTAAAACGTCTCCAAGTCCTCCGACCGCTCTAAAAAACCGCGCCCTTGGGCGCGGCTTCAAACTGTCAAAAATCTATGCTTCCAAGCCAACAGTGATAGAGTAGCGGGAGAGCGCGAGAGGGCAAGGCCCGTCTCGCGTTACAATAAACCGCCAGCAAAGGCTTGATTTATCAAGCCTTTGCCCAGCCTGTCGAAGAACCCGGCTGTGCATCAAGCACAAGCCGGGTTTTGGACGTATTGGGGGTAAAATAGGGGGAAATCTAAAATGAAAATGCGTTCCCTCCACTTCCAATTTGCCAGCTTTTTGAGATTCATGGCAGCAAA
>JAYFNM010000031.1:0-3473 GCA_034933465.1 Oscillospiraceae bacterium
GCGGCCACCGCGGCGGACGCGTGTGGCCGCGCGTTCGCCGTATACGGGAGGAAGCACTATGAGATACATACTCGGGGTCGATTTCGGGGGCAGCGCCTCCAAGGCGACGCTCATCGATGAAAACGGAGACATAATCTGCACCGCCTCGCGGGAGTACCCGATGTACTACCTGCAGGACGGCTGGTGCGAGCAGTCCGCCGCGGACTGCTACGCCGCCTGCGCGGAGAACATACGGGAGATACTGCGCCGCTCCCGCGTCAAAAACAGCGATATATACGCCATGGCCGTCGATTCGGCGACGCATATGGCGGTGCTGCTCGACAGGGACGACAGGGTCATCCGAAACGTCATCCACTGGTCGGACAGGCGCAGCCAGCGCGAGAGCGATTTCCTGCGTGAAAACTGCCTGAGCCTGCTGCGGGAAAAGTGCCTCAACGAGCCGTCGCCGCTGTGGACGCTGCCGCAGCTGATGTGGCTTGACCGCCATGAGCGGGAGAGCCTTGACAGAACCTCCCGTATCCTCTTTATGAAGGACTATATCCGCCACCGCCTCACGGGGGACAGCTATACCGACAGCATAGAGGCCATGGGCTCCATGCTCTTCGACGAGACGGCGGGGCGCTGGTCCGGGGAGCTCTGCGCGCTGGCCGGGATATCGCCGGACATCCTGCCGGAGGTCGTCGGCCCGGAGCATGAGGCCGGCAGGCCGACCGAGGCCGCCTGTATGGAGACAGGGCTTTCGCGCGAGACGCGGGTGATCGTCGGCTCGACGGACACCGTGCTCGAGGTGCTCGCCTCCGGCTCGATCCGCGCGGGACAGGCGACGGTGAAGCTCGCGAGCGCGGGGCGCATCTGCCCGATAACCGACCACGGCATCTGCGACAGGATGCTGGTAAACTACAGGCATGTCGTGCCGGGGCTCTGGTATCCCGGCACCGCGAACAAGGCCTGCGCCACCTCCTACCGCTGGTACAGGGATCTGCTCTGCGCCGGGGAGACGGAGCGGGCGCGCGCGCTCGGAGTAGACGCGTATTCGCTGATGGATGAGGAGGCGGCCGCCGTCCCCATCGGCGCGGACGGGCTGTGCTATCACCCATATTTGCAGGGGGAGTCCACCCCGTATATGGATAACGATCTGCGGGCGAGCTTCGTGGGCGTCTCGTCCTTCCACACGAAGGGGCATTTCAGCCGCGCCGTGATGGAGGGCGTGTGCTTCTCGCTGCGCGACTCGCTGAGATATCTCAAGGAGCTCGGCGTCGCGCCGGAGACGGCGAGTATAATCGGCGGCGGCGCGCGCAGTCCCGTATGGAGCCAGATGACGGCGGACGTGCTGAATCTGCCGCTGTCCAAGGCGAAAAACGACGACTCGTCCCTCGGCTCGGCGATGCTCGCGGGCGTCGCGTCCGGCGTGTTCGCCTCCTTCGGCGACGCTGTGACCAAATGCGCGCGGCGGGAGAGGGTCTATCTCCCCATCGCCGAAAACGCCGAAAAATACGACGGCTGGTTCGAGCGCTACCGGGCGATACACGACGCGCTCGCGCCGATATACGCGCGCAAGTGGGACAAGGCCTGAGCGGGCGGTATAAAGGACGAAAGGGAGCTTTATAGGCATGAAAATACTTGTTCTGCTCAAGGCCGTCGCGGCGAATACCGGCGGGTATACGGGGGAGGAGCGGCGAAACACCGAGCTTGTGCCGAACCCGGCCGATATCACCGCGCTGGAGGAGGCGCTCAGCCTCCGCGACAGCCTCGGCGGAGAGGTGACGGCGCTCACCATGGGCCCCGCCTCCGCGCTGCCCCTGCTGCGCGACGCCGTCGCCAGGGGCGCGGACAGGGCGGCAGCCCTCATGGACGCCGCCTTTGCCGGAGCCGATACCGCCGCCACCTCGCGCGTTATCGCCGCCGCCGTTGAGCGGCTCGGCGGCTTCGATCTCATCCTCTGCGGGAGGAAGACGACCGACGGCGAGACAGGACAGGTCGGGACGGAGCTTGCGGCGCGTCTCGGCCTCGGCTTTATCACAAACTGCCTCTCGCTGTCGATAGACGCGGGCAGGGTCGAATGCCGCCGCCTCGCGGACGGCGGGACAGAGACGCTCTCCGCGCCGCTGCCGCTGCTCGCGAGCGTCGTATACGGGATAAATTCACCGCGCCTTGCGAGCATAGAGGGGCTGCGCCGCGCGAAGCGGACAGACTGCGAAATAATGGACAGGGCAGCGCTCGCCCTGCCGCGCAGCGACTGCGGTATAACGGGCTCGCCCACACAGGTGCTGCGCTCCTTCGCCTCACCGTTTGAAAAGCGTCAGGCGGAGTTCGTGCCCGCGGACAGGCCGGATATCGCGCTCGCGCGGATAGAGGCGCTGCTCGCCGGGGGGAGGAGAACAGATGGCTGAGATATGGGTCTGGTACGGCGAGAGCTGCGCCGTGGACAGCCTGAAGCTCCTCGCGGCGGCGCGGGACGTTGCACTGGGCGGAGAGGAGCTGTGCCTTGTCGCGATACAGGGGAGCGCGCCCGGCGAAACGCCCGGCGCGGACAGGCTGCGCTGGTGCGAGGCCTCCGGCAGTCCGGGAAAAAAGGCAAAGCTCCTTGCCGAAATGGCGCGCAGATACACGCCGGACGCGATACTCTTCCCCACCGGCTTTGAAAGCTGCGACATCGCCGCGGCGGCGGCGGCCCTGCTTGACACGGGGCTCTCCGCCGACTGCACCCGGCTGCGCCGGGAAAGCGCGCTGCTGGTGATGCGCCGCCCGGCTTTCGGCGGCGGAGTCACGGCGGACATAATCTGTCCCTCGCGGCGGCCGCAGATGGCCACCGTGCGCGCGGACGCGCTGCCGCCTCCGCCGCCGGGCGCGGGGGAGACGAGGCGCGAGCTCTATATCCCCGAAAGACTGTACGGCGACGCCGTGGAGCTCATGGCCTTCTGCGCAGAGGAGAATGAAAAAAGCCTCTCCGGCGCGGAGATAATCGTCTCCGGCGGGCTCGGCGTGGGCTCAAGGGAGGGCTTCGCGCTGCTGGAAAAGCTCGCGGTGCGCCTCGGAGGGATGCTCGGCGCTTCGCGCGCGGCGGTGGACGCGGGCTACGCGCCCTGGCGCTGCCAGGTCGGACAGACCGGCAAAACGGTACACCCGAGGCTGTATATGGCCTTCGGCATCTCGGGCTGCGCGCAGCACATTGCGGGAATGCGCGGGGCGGACTATGTGTTTTCCGTCAATTTAGACCGCCGCGCCCCGATATTTGATTATTCCGATCTCGCCATGGCCGCCGACTGGCGGCAGACGGCCGAATATTTCCTCGCCGCGCTCGGCGAAAAACAATAAAAGAGGCGTCCCGCCGCCGGGCGGGACGGAAGGAAGGACAGTAACATGAGCACGATAATAACCATGCCTCAGAAGGGGCTGACAGAGGAGTCGGCCGTCGTCTCAAAATGGTATGTCGCGAAGGGCGGCAGCGTCAAAGAGGGCGAGCTGCTTTTCGC
>JAYFNM010000032.1:0-9347 GCA_034933465.1 Oscillospiraceae bacterium
TGTCATCCTGAGCGCAGCGAAGGATCTTTTTCCCCGGCGGCGCTCATTACACGGGAAAGATCCTTCGCTGCGCTCAGGATGACAGTTGATGGGGAGCCCGGCGTACGGACGCGGAACGCCATGTGGGGCGTTCCCGACGGGGGTACGACGGTGACCCGGCGTGCGGACGCGGAAGCGCCACAGGGGGCGTTCCCTACGGGGGTACGACGATGGTCCGGTGCGCGGACGCGGAACGCCACGGGGGGCGTTCCCTACGGGGGTACGACGGTGACCCGGTTTGCGCGGACCCGGAAGCGCTGCCTGTGTCGCTCCGCGGCTGTCAGAAGCCTTCTTTGGTGAAGGCCTCCCAGCTGCGGTGCATATAGGTCTCGAGGGGGAGGGGGACGCCGATGTATTTCCCGTCCCGGCCGTCGGACAAAAACGCCTCCAGATATTCTTTCCTTCCGGTGGTGTGCGCGACCGGGATGCCGGTCAGGTCGGAGGTCTCGCGCAGCACGTCGTAGCCGCGGCGTATATCGTCGGCGCTCGCGAAGCTGAGGAGATTGGAGTTGTTCACGAAGCCCGTGACCTTCTCCCGGGCGAAGCCCTCCATCTCGCCCATGAGCCTGATTATCCGCTCCGGCGTCTCGGACATGGGGCGAAAGACGTTCACTATGTCGTAGACCTGAAGCTCGCCCTCAAAGGCGGCGAAATCCTCGTGATAGCGGCCGAGGGAGAGCGCGCCGGCGGAGTCGCCGCCGACGTCGAACAAGACGAGATCCCAGCTCCCGGCGAAGGCGGAGCCCACGGCGGCGGACATGCTGCTCGGCGTGACGCCCTGTCCGGCGAAGGTGGGGGAGACGAGGCTGATATTCTCGCTTTTGAGCAGGGAGACGCGGTCGGACATGCGGAAATAATCGTTCACCTTGTCGAGGTCGATGACGAGCGTGCTCAGACCCTCGCCGGCCGCGCGGACGGCGAGATTCACCGCGATCTCGGTCTTGCCCGAGCCGTAATTCCCGATAAGGACGACCATCCTTCTCATGCCTGTCCCTCCCCGCCGGTCTTCCGCTCAAGCTTGTGCTTTTTCCCGTCGGGGGTGACTACATAGGTGTTGTCGAGCACGGCGGCGGCGCTCCTGCGCCATTCGGCGATGTATTCCTGACGCAGAGCGTCCCTCTCGGCGAGCTCCTCCGGCGAGAGCCCCCGGGTCTTCGCCAGCCGCGCGAGCTCGTTTATCCTGTCTATCCTGGCCTGCTCCATTTTTTCTCTCCCTCTCAGCCTTTTCCCTCTATCGTGCCCAGCTCGTCGAGCGTGAGCTCAAAGGCGGGAATAAAGTGCTCCATGAAATATCTGACCTCCGGCAGCGGGCTCTCGTCGAGCAGACGGCGGGTCTGCTTCTCCGCGGAGAGGAACTCGTTATTCCCGGCCTTGCGCTCCTCTATGCATTTGATATAGGCGGAGAGCTTGTCCGCCGCCTTCACTATGTCGTGCAGGCGCTCCTGCGTCTGGCCGGTGAGCAGCGGCTCATAGGCGGGGCGAAGCTCCTCCGGCAGCGTCGCCATCAGCTTTTCACAGGCGAGGCGCTCTACCTCCCGGTAGGCTCCGCGTATCTCGCTGCTGTGGTATTTTATCGGCGTCGGCAGATCGCCCGTGAGTATCTCCGAGCTGTCGTGATAGAGCGCGACGGCGGCGCACTCGTTCGGGTCGCAGTCGCCGTGCAGCAGGTCGCGCCGGATGACGCCCAGCGCGTGGGCTATCACCGCCACCATGTGGCTGTGCTCCTGTATGTTCTCGGGCAGGGAATTGCGCATCAGGCTCCAGCGGCCGATATAGCGCATACGCGAAATGTAGGCAAAAAAATTGTCGCTCATAGCAGCTCTCCGTTTTGTTTATTTTCCATTAGATTTTAGCACGCGGCGGGGCGTTTTTCAATCGTCCGCGCGCCGAAAGGAGAAAGATGTATAAGGGTTTCAGAATAATCGACGGGCACACGCACTATTCGCTGAACGTCGCGCCGGAGTATATGCTGCGCATCATGGACCTGACCGGGACGGACACGGCGAATCTCGCGGCGGTGTCGCACAGCCGCAAGCTCTCCTGCGTACCGGAGGCGCTGATGCTCAAGGCGATGTATCCGGGGCGCTTTTTCGTGTACGCGAGCCTTGACGCCTCGGAATACTACCGCGACAGGGGCGCTCTGGGCGAGAGCATGGCGCGGTACGCGCGGCGGATGCTGAGCATCGGCTGCGACGGGCTCAAGCTGCTCGAGGGCAAGCCCCAGGTGCGAAAACGGCTGCCCGTGCCGGATTTCGACGACGGGTGCTGGGAGCCGTTCTGGCAATACGCCGAGGAGGCCGGAGCGCCGATACTCTGGCACGTGAACGACCCGGAGACCTTCTGGGACGCCGCCGCCGTCCCGGACTGGGCGAAAAAGCAGGGCTGGTACTACGACGGGAGCTATATAAATAATGAAGCGCAGTACGCGCAGGTGCTCAGGGTGCTCGCGCGGCACAGGGGGCTGAAAATAATTTTCGCGCACATGTTCTTTATGTCGGCGCAGCTCGACAGGCTCGCGGCGATCATGGAGAGCTGCCCGAGGGTCATGGTCGATCTGACGCCCGGCATAGAGCTGTATGAGAACCTGTCCGCGGACAGGGCGGGGGCGGAGGCCTTCTTCGCCCGGTTTTCGCGCAGAATAATCTACGGCACGGACATCGGCGGCAGATGCGTGCTCGACGGGGAGTACAGACCCTTCAACGAGGCGGAGAACCTCCGCCGGCCGGAGATAGTCCGGCAGTATCTCGCCGGGGAGGAGGGCGTCGTCCGCTCCGACGGGAGCTTCCTTGTGGGCAGACCCGACTTCACGCTCCGCCCGCCGCGGCTCACGCGGGAGCAGCGGGAGGACATCTTCTCCGGGAATTTCCTGCGCTTCACCGGCGGGGAGCCGAAGAGCGCGGACGCCGCGGGCGTGCTGACCGAGTGCGCGAGGCTGCGGGAGCGCCTGAAATGGATGGAGAGCGCCGGCGCCGCGCCGCGGCCGGATCTCTCCGGCTTCGACACGGTCGAGGCGTATTTCGGCCGCCGCTGAAAAAAACGCCGCCAAACATCAATATAATGTTGCAATTTTGAGCTCCCGGTGTTAAAATTCAACTTTGTGTTGAAAATACAGGAAGAAAAGACTTTAACCATGGGAGTTGGATAACAATGGATAAACTTAGAAATATCGCCATCATTGCCCACGTCGATCACGGCAAGACCACGCTTGTGGATGAAATGCTCAAGCAGTCCGGCGTCTACCGCGAAAATCAGGAGGTGGTGGACCGGGTCATGGACTCGAACGACCTCGAGCGTGAGCGCGGCATAACGATAATGGCCAAGAACACCGCCGTCTGGTACGGCGACACGAAGATAAACATCGTGGACACCCCGGGTCACGCCGATTTCGGCGGCGAGGTGGAGCGCATACTGAAGATGGTCAACGGTGTGCTGCTGCTGGTGGACGCGGCCGAGGGGCCGATGCCCCAGACCCGCTTCGTCCTCAGCCGCGCGCTCGAGCTGGGGCACAGGGTCATAGTGGTCGTCAACAAGATAGACCGCCCCGACCAGCGCATCCATCAGGTCATAGACGAGATACTCGAGCTGCTGATAGACCTCAACGCCACCGAGGAACAGCTCGACTCCCCGATGCTCTTCTGCTCCGGCAGACAGGGCACGGCCAGCTATTCGCCCGATGTGCAGGGGGAGGATCTCAAGCCCCTGTTCGACACCATCCTCGAGTATATCCCCGCCCCGGCCATGGACAAGGACGCCCCCTTCCAGATGCTCGTGAGCAGCATCGACTATAACGACTATGTCGGCCGTATCGCCGTCGGCCGTATCGAGCGCGGCGTGATAAAGCAGAACCAGGAGATAGAGGTCTGCAACTACCACAATCCCGGCGCGCCCACGCTCAAGGCCAAGGCCGTCGCGCTCTTCGAGTTCGACGGGCTCAGCCGCGTGCCCGTGACCGAGGTCGGCGCGGGCAACATCATCGCCATGAGCGGCATAGGCGACGTCACGATAGGCGACACGGTCTGCGCCAGAGGCTTCGCGGAGCCGCTCGCCTTCGTGAAGATCGGCGCGCCCACGCTGGAGATGACCTTCTCCGTCAACAACAGCCCCTTTGCCGGGCAGGAGGGCAAGTTCGTCACCTCCCGCCAGATAAGGGACAGGCTGATGCGCGAGACGCTCAAGGACGTGTCCCTCAAGGTGAGGGACGTGGCCGACAGCACCGACAGCTTCAATGTCGCCGGCCGCGGCGAGATGAGCCTGTCCATCCTTATTGAGACCATGCGCCGCGAGGGCTACGAGTTCCAGGTGTCCCCCCCGAGAGTGCTGTACAGGGAGATAGACGGCGTGACCTGCGAGCCCGTGGAGCGGGTTGTGGTAGACGCGCCGCAGGAATATATGGGCGCCGTGATGGAGAAGCTCGGCTCCCGCAAGGGCGAGTTTGTTGAGATGACGCCGCTGGGCAACCGCGTTAAGCTCGAATTCCTCGTCCCGTCGCGCGGCCTGTTCGGCTACCGCAACGAATTTCTCACCGACACCAAGGGCGAGGGCATTCTGGCCTCCGTCTTCGAAAAATACGACCCGTACAAGGGCGATATCGCCCGCCGCAGCACAGGCTCGCTCATCGCCTTCGAGACCGGCGAGGCCGTGGCTTACGGCATATGGAACGCGCAGGACCGCGGCGCGATGTTCATCACCCCCGGCACGAAGGTATATGCCGGCATGGTGGTCGGCGTCTGCCCGAAGTCGGACGACGTGCCGGTGAACGTCTGCCGCACCAAGCACCTGACCAACACCCGCGCCTCCGGCTCGGACGAGGCGCTGCGCCTCATCCCGCCGCGTGTGCTCAGCCTTGAGCAGTGCCTCGAGTTTCTGGCCGACGACGAGCTGCTGGAGGTCACGCCGAAGAGCCTGCGCCTGCGCAAGAGCATCCTCGACCACAGCCTGCGCATGAAGACCGTCATGCGCAACAGATAGGCGAAAAATCAAGAGAAAACCCGCTCGCCGGAGCTGTCGGCGAGCGGGTTTTTCGCGTTCTGAGGCCGTTAAACTTCCCGCCCCCGCCGCCGAAAATATCAAAAATTGTTGACGTGACACCAAAAAGCTGTATAATAAAAAAATACCTTAAATAAAAAGCATCGGAAAAGGAAAGGAGCGGAGAATGTGGGCAGATATGTTGTCAAACGTGTTTTGCTGGCCGTTGTAACGGTTTTCATTATATGCGCCATCACATTTTTCATTATGCACGCCGTACCCGGCGGGCCGTTTAACAGGGAAAAGGCGCTGAGCCCGGCGACCATAGCCGCGCTCAACGCGAGATACAACCTGGATAAACCGCTGGGAGAGCAGTTTATTATGTATATGAAGGGACTTCTCCACGGCGATTTCGGGGTGTCTCTGAAAAACGGGCGCAATATTTCGGATATAATCGCGGAGTCGTTTCCGATATCCGCTAAGCTCGGCGTGATGGCGATGGCCGTCGCCCTGCTCTGCGGCACGGTCTTCGGCAGCATCGCGGCGCTCATGCGAAACAAGTTTCCCGACAGACTTATCGTCTTCTTCTCTACCCTGTTTACCGCGGTGCCGAGCTTCGTTCTGGCGACGCTGCTGCTGCTGGTGTTCTGCATAAAGCTGGGCTGGCTGCCCGTCTGGAGCACCAGCTCGCAAAACTATCTCCTGCCGGTGATAGCGCTGGCGGCGTACCCGATGGCCTACACCACGCGCCTCGCCAAGACCAGCATGCTCGACGCGCTCAACCAGGACTATGTGCGCACCGCCCGCGCCAAGGGCGTGTCCAGGGTCAAGGTCATTTTCAAGCACGCGCTGAGAAATTCCCTTATTCCGGTCATTACCTACGCCGGACCCCAGATTGCCTATATCATCACCGGCTCCATGGTCGTTGAGACGATATTCACCATCGGCGGGCTCGGTAGCAAGTTCGTCAACTCCATCAACAACCGCGACTATACGATGATAATGGCGACCACCATTTTTCTCGCCACCCTTATGGTCGTGGCGAATTTGATATGCGACCTGCTGTATAAAGCGGTAGACCCGCGTATCAAGTATGACTGAGGGGGAGAATGAAATGACAAACGAAACCGGATTTCCAAAAAGAGCCCCTCTCAGCGCCCAGATAGACCTGTCCAAATTCACCCCCGCCACTGAGGAGGAAAAACGGCAGCAGGACGTGATGAGCAAGAGCACCACCTTCTTCAAGGACGGCATGCGCAAGCTCATGAAAAACCCGCTCGCCGTGGCGAGCGTCATTGTCCTGGTCGCCATAATCCTTGCCATTATTATCGCGCCGGCCATCATACCCTACGGGTACGAGGAAATGCTCTCCATCAACGGCAAGCGCGACAAGGGCGCCAAGAACCTGGCTCCCTTTGAGTACAGCGTGGCCGAGCAGGAGTATATCGCCAACGGCGGAGAGCGCTTCCCCCATATCTTCGGTACGGACGAACAGTGCAGAGACTATTTCATCCGCGTAATATACGGGACCCGCGTCTCCCTCTGCGTGGGCTTTTTCGCCAGCATCATCGTCCTGATAATCGGGCTTATATACGGCAGCATTTCGGGCTACATAGGCGGCAGGACGGATCTGATAATGATGAGGATAGTCGATATCATCTATTCTCTGCCGGACATGCTCATGGTCATACTGCTGTCGGTCGTCATGAAGGAGGTGCTGACCTTCAGGGCCGGCTCCGTCCTCGCCTCGCTCGGACCGAGCATGGTGTCCCTCTTTATCGTGTTCGGCCTGCTCTACTGGGTGGGCATGGCCCGCCTTGTGCGCGGGCAGATCCTCTCGATAAAGGAGAACGACTATATTCTGGCGGCCAGAGCCGTGGGCGCGCGTCCCAACAGGATAATCCGCAAGCATATCCTGCCCAACTGCATCTCCGTCATCATCATCTCCACCGCCCTCCAGATACCCTCCGCCATTTTCACGGAGAGCTATCTGTCCTTCGTGGGTCTGGGCGTTCAGGCGCCGATGCCCTCCCTCGGCTCCCTCGCCAACACCGCGCGCGAGGGGCTGCAATCCTATCCGTATAAGCTGGTGTTCCCCGCGCTCATGATCTGTCTGATAGTTCTCTCCCTGAATCTTCTGGGCGACGGGCTTCGGGACGCCTTCGATCCCAAGCTGCAGAGGTGAATGACATGAGTGAATACGAACATCTTTTGAGCGTGCAGGATCTGCACACCTCCTTTTTCACCGACAACGGCGAGGTACAGGCCGTCAACGGCGTCTCGTTCAATCTGGACGAGGGCAAGGTTCTCGGCATCGTGGGCGAGTCCGGCTCCGGAAAAAGCGTCACGGCCTATTCCATTATGCAGATACTGGCCGACACCGGCAGGATAGTCGGCGGCTCGGTGCTGTATAAGGGCGAGAATATCGTCGGCTGGGACGAGAAGCGCCTGCGCGCCTACAGAGGCAAATGCGTCTCCATAATCTTCCAGGACCCGATGACCAGCCTGAACCCGGTCTTCACCGTGGGCAATCAGCTTGTGGAGGCCATAGTCCTGCACACCGACAAGCGCGGCGCGGAGGCCAGAGCCAGAGCGCTGGAGATGCTCCAACTGGTCGGCATAAACGAGCCGGAAAAGCGGCTCAGGCAGTACCCCTTCGAGCTGTCCGGCGGTATGCGCCAGAGAGTGATGATCGCAATGGCGCTCGCCTGCGAGCCGGACGTCCTTATCGCCGACGAGCCCACGACCGCGCTCGACGTGACCATTCAGGCGCAGATACTCGAGCTGATGCAGGAGCTTCAGAAGAAGCTCGGCATGGCGATAATCATGGTCACGCACGACCTGGGCGTCATAGCGGAGCTGTGCGACGAGATAATCGTGATGTACGGCGGCCGCATCTGCGAGCGCGGCACGGCCGACGAGATATTCTACAACCCCCGCCACGAGTACACCAAGGGTCTTATGCGCAGCATCCCGTCGGCGGAGAACCTGAAGGAGCGCCTTGTGCCCATCGCCGGCTCGCCGATAAACATGCTCAACATGCCCAAGGGCTGCGCCTTCTGCCCCAGATGCGACGCCGCGATGAAGATCTGTCTGGACGAGCTTCCGGAGGAGCTGCTGATAAACGAGACCCATATGGCCTCCTGCTGGTGCAATGTGCGCGACAACGTGGGGACAAGGAAGGAGGAGCGGACAGATGAGCGATAATATCCTTGAGGTCGAACACCTGAAGCAGTATTTCCCCGTGCATACCGGCTTCATGAGCACCTCCCCCCTCAAGGCGGTGGACGACGTGTCCTTCGCCATAAAGCCCGGCGAGACGCTGGGTCTGGTGGGCGAATCCGGCTGCGGCAAGACGACCGTCGGCCGCGCCATACTCCGCCTGTACAAGCCCACCGCGGGCGTCGTGCGCTTTGACGGCGAGGAGATAAGCGACAAAAACGTCCTCTCCAAGCGCAGGCAGATGCAGATGGTCTTTCAGGACCCCTATTCCTCTCTCGACCCGCGCATGACGGTGGAGGATATCATAGGCGAGCCTCTGGACGTGCATAAAATGTATTCCGGCCGCCGTGAGCGCCGCGAGAAGATCCTCGCCCTGATGGGCTACGTCGGGCTCAACTCCGAGCACGCCACCCGCTACGCGCACGAGTTCTCCGGCGGCCAGCGCCAGCGCATCGGCATAGCGCGCGCCCTCGCCGTCGATCCGAAATTCATCGTCTGCGACGAGCCGGTCTCCGCGCTGGACGTGTCCATCCAGGCGCAGGTCATCAACATGTTCGAGGATCTGCAAAAGCAGTTCGGCATCGCCTATCTGTTTATCGCCCACGACCTGCTCGTGGTGCGGCACATCTCCGACAGGATAGCCGTCATGTATCTCGGCCACATCGTCGAGACGGCGGAATCCGCGGCGCTGATGGACGACCCGCGCCACCCCTATACCCAGTCGCTGCTGTCCGCCGTGCCCGTGCCCGACCCGGTGCTCGCCCGCAAAAAGCAGCGCATCATCCTTGAGGGCGACGTGCCGAGCCCGCTGAACATGCCCAGCGGCTGCCCCTTCCGCACCCGCTGCCGCTACGCCACCGAGCAGTGCGCCGCCGAGTGCCCCGAGCTCACCGACCGGGGAGACGGGCATTTTGTGGCCTGCTGGAACAAGTAGGCGGCCGTCCGGCGTGAAATATCGGTAAAACATTCTTTTCCCGCAGAAAATGTATGTGCTAAAATGATGTGACCCAAAAAGAGGAAGAGAAGTCAGTTCCAAAGTGGTATAGTGAATTCACCACAAACCACAAACCACAAAGGAATGACTTCTCATGAATAAGATAGCACAAGAGGCGCGGAAACGT
>JAYFNM010000033.1:0-3074 GCA_034933465.1 Oscillospiraceae bacterium
GCGGCGCGCACGAGGTGCTTGAAAACGCGGCGGAGACAGAGAAGTGGCTCGAGGAAAATCAGCCTTTTTGGGAAAAAGCAATAACTGTCGTCGCCCAAACAACTCAGACCGGCAGTAATTTTACCGAATGTTGCGACATCATAAAAAAAAGATGTACAAACGTAAAAATATCTGATACAATATGTTCTGCTACGTTCACGCGGCAGGATGAGGCGGCGCGCCTTGCCTCCGTATGTGACGCAATGGTTGTCATCGGCGGCAAGCACAGCGCGAACAGTCTTCACCTTGCGCAGATATGCCGCGAAAGCTGCCGTAACGTCCAGTTTATCGAGAGAACAGGCGAACTCGATACGGACGTTTTAAAACGTTTTGACACCGTTGGGCTCACAGCCGGGGCATCAACTCCCGCGTGGATAATTAAGGAGGTAAGAAACAAAATGAGCGACGAGATCAAAGTTGAAGAATCCGCAGTTGAGAAGGAAAAATCCTTTGATGAAATGCTGGAGGAGACTCTCAAAACTATATATAATGGAGATAAGGTAACCGGGACAGTAGTTGCAATAACCGGCACCGAGGTCAGCGTTGACCTTGGCACCAAGTATTCCGGCTTCATTCCAACCACCGAGTTTACCGACGACGGCGTCAAGGTCGAGGACGTCCTCAAGGTCGGCGACAGCGTTGAAGCGGTCGTCGTGAGAGTCAACGACGTGGAAGGCACCGCGATGCTCTCCAAGAAGCGTCTCGACGCTGCAAAGGTCTGGACCGATGTTGAAGCCGCCGTGGACGACGGCACTGTCATGGAAGGCGTTGTCACCGAGGAGAACAAGGGCGGCATCGTCGTCAGCGTCAAGGGCGTGCGCGTATTCGTCCCCGCGTCGCAGACCGATCTCCCCAGAGAGGCCGAGCTTTCCCAGCTGCTCAAGAAGACCGTCCGCCTCAAGATCACCGAGGTCAACAAGGCGCGCAAGCGCGTTGTCGGCTCGATTCGCCGCGTCGCTCAGGCCGAGCGCCGTGAGCGCACCGAGAATATATGGAACGAGATAGAGGTCGGCAAGCGTTACCACGGCGTCGTGAAATCCCTCACGAGCTACGGCGCTTTCGTCGATATCGGCGGCATTGACGGCATGGTCCATGTCTCCGAGCTGAGCTGGGGCCGCATCCATCACCCCTCCGAGGTCGTCTCCGTCGGCGATGAGATCGACGTTTACGTCGTCAATTTCGACAGAGACAAGCGCAAGATATCCCTCGGCTACAAGGACGCGGACGGCAATCCCTGGGCGCAGTTCACCTCCAAGTACGAGGTCGGCAGCATCGCGAGCGTCACTATAGTCAAGCTCATGCCCTTCGGCGCTTTCGCTGAGATCCTGCCCGGCGTTGACGGACTTATCCATATCAGCCAGATAGCCAACCGCCGTATCGGCAAGCCCGATGACGTGCTCACCGTCGGCGACGTGGTAGACGCGAAGATCACCGCCATAGATGAGGACAAGCACAAGGTGTCCCTGTCTATCCGCGCCCTGTCCGAGCCGGCTCCCGCTCCCGCCGCCGAGGATGATTTCGCGGCGCCTCAGCACCGCGAGGACGCGCTGGTATACGAGGTCTCCGCCACCGGCGAGGCCACCGGCATCGCCCCCGACGCGGAGTAATACGGCCGAAGCTCTCCGATAAGGTATCATATAAATCCTGAAGCCGCCGCGGAAAACCGCGGCGGCTTCAGGATTTATTAAAAGAACCTCATATTTTCAGCAGCTTTTCGTTGAGCCAGTTGAGAATGTCGCCGTAGACCTCTTCGCGGTTTATCTCGTTTAGCATCTCGTGGCGGCCGCCGGGGTAAAGGCGCAGGAACACATCCTCAAGCCCCGCCTTGCAGAACGAATCGTAGGCGCGCTCGACGCCCGCGCCGTAGTCGCCCACAGGGTCCTCCGCGCCGGACATGAAGTATATCGGCGGCTCCTTGTTCATCTTGTCCACATTGCTCTGGTTGGAGATGAATTTAATGCCGCCCATCATATCGCGGTAGAGGCTGACCTTCGCCGCGAAGCCGCACAGGGGGTCGTCCGCGTACTTTCTGACGTTCTCCGCATCGCGGCTGAGCCAGTCGAAGGGCGTGACCGGGCAGGTGATGCGCTTGTTGTACGAGCCGAAGGCCACGTCGTTGAGAAATTTTCCGTCGCCTCGCGGCCCCTTCGTCTTCACGCCGATGCTTGCCATTATGTATCCGGCCTCCACCAGCGCCTTTGCCTGCTGCCCGGTGCCGCTGATAATGGCGGCGTCGTATTTCCCGGGGTTCTTTATAATGTAGGTTCTGGTGAGAAAGCTGCCCATGCTGTGCCCGAAGAAGATATACGGCAGCTCGGGGTATTCCTGCCGCATGATGCCGCGCAGGCTGTCGATGTCATCGACCACTCTGTTCCAGCCGTCGCTCTCGGCAAAGAAACCGATATCCTCGGGGGAGGAGATGGATTTGCCGTGGCCAAGGTGGTCGTCGCCGACGGCGACAAAGCCGTTTTGCGCGAGAAAGCTCATAAAATCGTCGTAGCGGTCGATATACTCGGCAATGCCGTGCACGATCTGTATAACGGCGCGCGGCTGCGCGTCCGGCGTGCACTTTCTGGCGTGAATGCGGTTTTTGCGCGTGCTGGAATCAAAATAAAAGTCCTGAAAAGTCGGCATGGAATTATCCTCCTTTGTATGCTATTATTGCAGTGCGTTTAATTTATTTTAAACTTGCGGCCAATATAAGTCAATCAAAATAAGAATATGGAGACACTGACGTGGAGATTTACATCAAATACTACGCCGAAGACCTGATAAGGCTCGAAAAGATCGCCAAGGGCGACTGGATAGACCTCCGCGCGGCGGAGGAGGTCGAGATGAAGGCGGGAGAGGCGAGGTTCATACGGCTCGGCGTAGGCATGATCCTGCCCGCGGGCTATGAGGCGCAGGTCGCGCCGCGCAGCAGCACCTTCAAGAACTTCGGCATAATTCAGACCAACAGCATCGGCGTGATAGACAACTCCTTCTGCGGCGAGCAGGACGAGTGGCGCCTGCCCGCGTACGCGCTCCGGGACACG
>JAYFNM010000034.1:0-21575 GCA_034933465.1 Oscillospiraceae bacterium
GACGGCGCTGCCCATGCTCATCGAGAGCCTGAACAAATAAACGTGAAAAAAGCCGCTCGTTAACGAGCGGTTTTTTTCGCGCAAAACCTTTTCGCACAAACTGCATCTATATATATGAGAGCTCTCTCAGGAGGAAAAAATGGAAGATAGAGACATAATCGACCTGTACTGGGCAAGGGAAGAGTCCGCCGTAGCCGAGACAGACAAAAAATACGGAAAACCGTGCAGGAACCTCGCCTTCCGCATCCTGTCCAGCGGCGAAGACGCCGAGGAATGCGTAGACGACGCGTATATGGCCGCCTGGAACAGCATTCCGCCCAAGCGCCCGGAGAACCTGCCCGCGTATCTTATCAGCATCACAAGGAACAACTGCCTTATGCGTCTGCGGGGACAGGGCGCGTTCAAGCGCGGAGGCAGGGAATATACCGCCGCGCTGGATGAGCTCGGAGAGCTTTTCCCCTCGGGCGAGTCTGTTGAGGGCAGCTATGAGGCGAAGGAGCTCGCCGGAGAGATAGACCGCTTTATAGCCACGCTCTCGCGCGACGACCGGCTCATCTTTGTCAGCCGCTACTGGCTCGCCGCGCCTGTCGCGACAATCGCCGCGAAGCTCGGCTGCTCGCGCGGCCGGGTGAAGAGCTCGCTGTTTCGCTCAAGAAAAAAGCTTTATGAAAAACTGAAGACGGAGGGATTTGTATGAATCGCGATGAACTATTTTCGGCCATGGGGGATATATCGGAGGAGAGCAGGGAGGAGGCAGTCGGCTTCCTGTATGGCGACGAGCCCTGCCGCGCAGGGGGCAAAAAAGCGGTGAGAGTCCGCAGAAAGGCGGTCAGGACGCTGCTGATAGCGGCGGTGATCGCCTCGCTGCTGAGCGTGGGCGCGTTCGCCGTTTGGAAGAGCGCGATGGCCTCGCGCACTGTCGAGACGCTGCCGGTATCGGGTCTTGCGGACGAGGAGCAGGAGAGCGCGACCCCGCAAAAGAGCATCAGCTTTTTCGGCGACAGCGAGAGCCCGGCCTCAAAGGCCTGGGTGGAGTGGACCAACTATGTCAACGGCGTTGACACCTCCGCGCTGGACAACTCCTGTATGCCCAAGCCCTATCTGTTCTATTCCGTGTACAACGACGATATGGCCGCAAAGCTTGACGAGATAATGGCCGAATACGGGCTGAAGCTCCATCAGGAGATGACGACCTTTGAAAGCGCGGACGAGCTGTATCAGACCCTCGGCACCCCGGAGTTCCTGTCCGGGATTCATGCCTCCGGCTACATATACGACGACGGCAGCTTCAACGCGCAGGGCGATTATTCGTCGGCGGAGATGGCCAGCGGCTACTATTTCTTTGTCAATATGAACGGTTACTTTACGGATGTCTCCATGTCGCTTGCCGATAAGTGGTGGGGACAGTACCAGGAGTGGAGCTATGAGACCGCGAGCGGGCTAACGGTAGATATCGTGCTCGGCACGCACAGATCCATGATAATTACCGATCTCGGCAGCGCAACAGTGACCTGCATCGTGTATAACGGCTCTGAGGGCTCCGAGTACTATGAGCCCGGCACGGAGCATCCGGAGCCGCTGCCCATCAGCAGAGAATATCTCGAGAGCCTTGCCGACGCCATAGACCTCGCCGCGCTCTCAGAGCGCTACCCCGGTTAAATAAGAGAGCTTATAAAACTTAAACACCTGTTATTCCGAGGCGAAAGACCGAAAAAGCTTGCGACGGCCGGCAACGGCGTCCGCCGGCCTCCGGCCAGGGCTCCTTCGCTTCGCTCCGGATGACAGGTGTTTTTCCCGTCCGCGCCCCGCTTGACTCTTTTGCCCGTCCGGGCTATGATTAGTCCGCGAAAGCGAGGTGCGTATCATGTCCGACACGCGGCAGTTCTTTTCCCGGGTGTATGATGTTGTGCGGCGGATACCGTATGGAAAGGTGGCCTCCTACGGGCAGATAGCCTGGCTGCTCGGCGCGCCGCGCGCGGCGCGGCAGGTCGGCTGGGCGCTGCGCCGCTGCCCGGACTCGCTTCCGTGGCAGCGCGTTGTGAGGGCCGACGGGAGCATAGCGGGCGGAGGCTATTCCGAGCTGCGCCGCGCCCTGCTGCTCGAGGAAGGCGTCCCCTTTACCCCGGACGGCCGTGTCGATATGCCCAAATGCCGCTGGCTGCCCGACTGAGGATGCAGCCGCCATATTTGGGAAAAAAGTCTTTTCGCGTCTGCGCTTATATGCTATAATAAAAATATAATTTGCAATAAAAAGGGCAAAGCTGTAAGAATGTGCACGCTTCCTCGGCTGGCAGTCAGCCGATAAGGCCGGCTGCTGATACGCTCTTTGGGAAAAAATCGGCTCTTTAAGCAGGAACCCGGAAATACTTAAAAAAAATGGTGCTGTTGCTTCTGCGTCTTCAACGCGGCGATGTTATTTCTTCAATATCGGAGGAGCGGTGTTAGATTATGAGTAAAGAAATCAGGCATCAAATTATTGCCCGTCTCCCAAAGCTTTTGTCCGCTTTATCTGCCTGTCTCACGGCGGCGGCGCTTTTTTTCTGCTCAACCGGTACTGCCGCCTCTGCCGAGACCGGCAATGTTGACGTGCCCGGCAATATGTATGAGTTCGAGAAAGGCGGCCGCTATGAGTTCTCTGAGGCGGCAGACTTCTCCGAAACCGATGAGGATAACACCTACGGCAAGTTCTCAATTGTCGGAAGTGTTTCAAGCGTATCTTCCGTGGACGGCATACCCTCGTACGAGGTCAGCTCGGGAAATC
Source organism: Oscillospiraceae bacterium (assembly GCA_034933465.1). GTDB lineage: Bacteria > Bacillota > Clostridia > Oscillospirales > Oscillospiraceae > Limivicinus. The sequence goes on from JAYFNM010000034.1 coordinate 2,762, forward strand.
TGGCTTTTCTCTATACATATGGGGACAGTATGCTCAACGCAGAGGAAGATTCATGGCGCCTGATCGATGACAAAACCAAAAAAATCGACACGATGACAATCGACGCCAACATCATGAAAGGCGCTATCATTTTACAGATGTCAAAGGACCGGCAGACCTGGGTCGATATAAAATGCATTACAAACGCGTTCAGCGACACCCCCATAAGGACAAGCTCCCTCTATACCACCACAGGCGTTCAGCTGATAAATGGCTGCTTTTACAGACTGATCGTTGTATATGAGGCGAGGATCAAATCCGACCCGGGCAAGATACTGTTTATCAATGTTGATAAATACAGGTACAAAAAATGCGCCGAGGTCTACGAGTTTTATGCCTTTACAGAGAGCGGCGGGAAGGATGTTGCGGATGCGAGCCGCACATACAGCCTCGGCTCAAAGACCCGCACAAACCACTTTGACGGCTACTCCGGCACGAAGGCAATCGATAAAGACGACGTTCACTACGGATGGAATCTCGGCAATTTTTTCGTCAGCGGGTACACGGATGAAGTCACGGACTCCAACGGGAATATTGTCTTTCTAAAGAATCTCGGCGATAAAGTGACCTTGTGGTTTAGGCTTGAGCAAAACATTAACGCGATCAAGGGCAACGCGAATTTAACAGTCAGCGACGATGAGCAGGGATATGATCAGTATTTTGAAACGCCAAAAATGGATTTTGGCCGCGGTGTTCTTATCGTGCGATACACCGATTATAACAATGTCGCCTCAGAGCCGATCATATACACAAATTACCTGGAGGCAACCGCGTCAGTCGGCGCGGATTCAAAAGTTCAGCTCTTTGAAGAGGGCGATTATGAAGTTGCCCTGGACTATGAGCTCACAAACGACAAGCTGATAGATACCGTCGGACACTATCGGATATTCTTCAAGTTCTCTGTCAGGAACGGAAATTGCATGGTATACCCGTTTGATGTGGCGACAGGGAACGAGCTGACGAACAGCTCTATGACGGACAGCGGCTTTCGGCTGGATTTGGCGATGTCTCGGTATCTGAAGGTCAACATCAAAAGAGAAGTCTTGAAGTCCGGCGCAGACGGCCTCGTTGAAGACACGAGGTTCAACGGGCCGGCCAAGGATGGCGCAGAATACACCGACGAAGGCGTCTACACAATTACCGTAAGCAACGAATATACAGAGCAGCTTACCGTGAAAAAGATATATGTCGGAACAAACAGTGTGTTAAAAGCACACATGACCACGGGACTGCCTGTTTCCGAAATTAACAAGCTGGTCTCAGACGGGGCGACGATCTCGGACGAGGGTATAATCACTTTGGCCGCGGCACAAGCTTCTGCGGAGCAGGACGCCGCGTCTGGCGACGATGCCGAAACTCTGCCCGGCGCCGAGGCTTCGACCGCCGGGGGTACCGCGGCCGCCGAGAGCGGAGGGCAGGCGGAAACAAAGGCAAATACAGCTCCCGCAATCGTTGCCGCGGGTCTTGCGGCGGTATGCCTGATTGTATTTCTATTGCTTGCGAAGAAACGCCGCAAGGCGAAACGAGGTCAGGCAGGAGACGACGAAGGAGACGCCGGACGATGAAAAGATTGCTCGCCTTGCTTTTATGCATAGCGCTTCTCCTCTCGGGCTGCGCTCAGGCCGCAGCGCCGGATATCACGCAGGAGCCTGCTTCCGTACCGGCGGCGAGCCCGGAGGCTGCGCCGGAAAGCGCCGCAGACGCGGCGCTTGAGTTTTACGGTCTCGATGATGCCGCGCTGCTCTCCTACATGGAAGATGCGGTTTATTCGGGCGCCGTGGCCGCGCTGAGCAGCGACGAGTATTTTGTCGAGAACGTCAGCGCTGTTTATGTCTCGAAGGAATATATTGAAGAGCTGGCGTTCAATTCGCAGCCTAATATTTTCTTCGGCTATACTGTCGCTGAGCTTAACGAGCAATTTCAGGGAACGCGATACATATTTACCATTGACGAGGACCGGCAGACGACAGTGCGTGCGCTACAGGAAATCGCGGACACTGATTCAGAAGCTATCCTCAAAAACATCGCGATTGGAAGCGGCGTTATTCTCCTGTGCGTCACCGTGTCCTCCGTGGCGGGATTGTTTGGCGTCGGCGGCGCCGCGGTGAGTATGATATTTGCACTGTCGGCAAAGACCGGCGCCATAGCCGCTCTGTCTGCCGGCGGGTTTGGAGCCCTGTCTGCCGGTATAGTTGCGGGGATACAGACCGGAGATATAAAAAAAGCGCTGGACTCGGCTGCTCTGGCCGGAAGCGAGAGCTTCAAATGGGGCGCGATCACGGGGGTTATCGGCGGCGGCATAAAAGAAGCCGTGGCGCTGAAGGGCGCGACATTAAGCGGACTGTCTATGAACGAAGCCGCGGCAATCCAAAAAGCTTCCGGATACCCGCTCGATGTGATCAAACAGTTTCAGACAATGGAGCAGTATGAGATTTGCAAAAATGCAGGTCTGTCAACGCAGATGGTCAACGGTAGGGCCGCTTTGATCCGGAGTGTCGATTTGACTTATGCCGATGAATTTGGACGTACAAATCTGGAGAGAATGAATTTGGGGATGGCTGCGCTCGACCCCGCAACCGGGCAGGCATATGAGCTGCACCATATCGGGCAGAAAGTTGATTCGACGCTCGCCATTTTGACCAGATCGGAGCATATGCAGGGTGGAAATAATATGATATGGCATGACACGGATATTATATCTGAGGTACATGCGGCAGGAAACAACTGGGATGTACGGCGGCAGGCTTTTTGGAAAGCGCTGGCGGCCATATCAGGAGGGCAATAGTGTGGACGATTTTATCAGCGTGCTGAGAAGCAAGCCCGATTTTCTCTGTTTAAAAGGAGCCGGCGACGACGCTGTCAAAGCGGCAGAGGCCGCGCTCGGCCTGAAATTCTCGGCAGAGTACCGTCGATATCTCGAGGCCTTCGGAGCGGCGTCGGCTGCAGGGCACGAATTCACCGGCATTTGTGATTCCGAAAGGCTTGATATAGTTTCCGCAACGGAAACAGAGCGAGCCGCAATTCCGGACGTTCCCGGATGTTGGTATGTCGTGGAGCAGACCAATATAGATGAAATCACAATATGGCAAGACAAGAACGGCTTCGTATATATGACCTCTCCCGACTCTCCCGCGCGGAAAATCGCGCGCTCACTGGCTGACTATTTGCGCGCATAAGGTCATGATAAAAGGCTGCGTTATTCCAAAGAATGGATAACGCAGCCTTTAATCATATATGATCTATCCACAGACGTTTTATCAACTTCGTATTATGCTCATTATCTCCCTTTGGGAGACAGTGAAAAGTGAAAAATGAATAGTGAAAAGTTATTGCTTGCTGGTATTAAGGGTAGCAATTAACATTCTTTTCAAGCTGTTGCATTTTTCTTTCAAGTGAGTATATGCATCTGGCAGATATTCTGTCCTTTCCAAAACGATTAGCCAATATTCAGTTTCAGATGTTTCTTTCAGCGCAATTTGCATTTTAGAAATAAAGTCCGCCTTGCTGACAGCGAAATTTGCTTCGTGGATATTCGCCCCTATACTTGTTGCACTTCTCAAGATTTGCTTTGATAAAACAAACTCTCTTTTTTCACTACAAAGCCACTTATAAAAGTTGACTATATCAATGGAAAATGATATTGATTGCTCAGATAATGGACTACTCATTCTTGCCACCGCTCTTTTCAGTTAGAATCATTCCTGTGCATACAACAATTGCAACGCAAAGATAAGCACCCAAAAGCATTATTTCCATTGTATCTCGGTTAATTCCGTTTAATAGGCACTAAAAATCTCCGAAAAAACAATTCCGCCAAAAGAAATTACTATACCCATTAAATATATTTAAGAAAGCTTTTCATCACTCGCACATCAACTTTTCATTTTTCATTCTTCACTTTTCACTGTTTTACGCTCTGCGTAAAATATAAATAATCTTGGTTATTTCCTTACCTTCTCGTCAGCAGCGCTACCGTCTCAACGTGCGCCGTTTTGGGGAACATGTCTACGGCGGCGGCCTGGTCCAGCTTATAGCCGAGAGCGTTGAAGCGCAGGATATCGCGCGCGAGGGTGGAAGGGTTGCAGGACACATAGACTATCCTGTCCGCCCGCATCGACGCGACGGCGGCCACGGCGGCCTCGTCCATGCCTTTTCTCGGCGGATCAACCACTATCACGTCCGGCTCGAGGCCGCGCCCGGCAAGCTCCGCGGCGGCTCTGGCGGCGTCCGCGCATATGAACTCGGCGTTCGTTATGCCGTTCCGGCTCGCGTTTTCGCGGGCGTTTTCTATGGCCTGCGGGACTATCTCGGCTCCGATGACCCTCTCCGCTCGCTTTGCAAGGCAGAGACTTATCGTCCCCGCGCCGCAATAGAGGTCGAGCGCAAGCCCGACGGGCTTTGAAAAAGCGTAATCCATGGCGCGCTCATAGAGCTTTTGCGCCTGAGCAGGGTTGATCTGGAAAAATGACTGCGGAGATATCTCAAAGCTCAGCCCGCAGAGGCTGTCGCTTATTTTTTCGCTGCCCCATAGAGTATAAAAATCTCCGCTCAGCACTGTGTTGCCGGCGCTCTTATTGACATTCAGGACGATGCCGGTGAGCTCCGGACAGGCGCGGCGAAGCTGCGCCGCAAGGCCTTCCGTCTTCGCGCCGAAGCCGCGCGCGGCGACGATACAGGCGACGGCGCCCTGCCCGTAGAAGGCCTGACGGCAAAAAACATGCCGCACAACGCCCTTGGCGCTCTTCTCGTCATAGGCCGGAATGCCGTTATCCCTCATAAAGGCGGTCAGCGCAGCGGCGCAGCGGCAGCTCAGCTCGCTCTGAATGAGGCAGGAATCCACGGCAATAAGCTCATGGCTCCGCTCGCGGTAAAAGCCGAAGACCGGGCCGTCCCCGTTATCGCCGACGGCAAAGACGGCCTTGTTGCGATAGCGCTCATCGCGCTCGCTGCCTATGATCTCGTCGGCGGTAAGCTCCTGCCGCCCGATGTGCCGCAGCGCGGAATTGACCTTGTCGAGCTTGAAACGGAGCTCCTCGCCGTAGTCCATGTGCCAGGTATCACAGCCGCCGCATTTCGTGAAATACGGACATTTCGGCTCTACCCTGTGCGGGGAGGGGCACAGCAGCTTTTCTCCCTTCGCGTATACCGCGCCGGAGAGCGCCTTGACTATGCGGAGCTCCCAGCGCTCGCCCGGTATAGCGCGCGGGACGAAGACGGCCTGTCCGTCGATGCGGCAGACGCCGTAGGCCTCGGACGAGCAGCCCTCGACCTCGGCGGTGTATATTTCGTTTTTCATAAGTTTTTTCATATTTCAGATGATAACACAGCGGAAATGATATGGCAAACAAAGCCGCCGGTTTTTTAAAAATTTTTTGAATAATCCTCATAATGCTTCAAATAATAACAAGGCCATAGATTAGAAGGATCAGTATGAAAAAAATAATCTCATGCGTTATATTGCTCGTCGTCCTGTGCGCCGCGCTGAACGGCTGCGGCAGCGGGCGCGTCGAAGACGAACAGGCCACCGCCACGCCCTTCATCTCCGCGGATATCAGCCCGAGCATGTCCCCGGCCGACGGCGGCGCAAACGGCAGCAAGGACATTATAATCGAAAACGATATGGGCACGGCGGCCACACCCTCCGGGACAGGCGGCACGGCGTCACCAAGCCCTGCGTCCACGGCGAAGCCGTAAAAATGAGCGCGCAAAAAATCTGTCGTCCTTCGGCTGCGTGCCGGGGGACGGCAGATTCTTTGTTTCGGACGGTCGTTTTTTCTTGCTTTAGCGCGGAGATGGCGGTATCATATAGCAAAACCGAAGGAGGATGATAAAATGAGTTATATTCCAAGTCCCGGGCAGGCGGAAGAGCTTATAAAAAAATTTAATAAGGATCCGTTTCACATACAGCACGCGGAGACCGTCTCAAAGGTGATGGGCGAGTTCGCGAAGGAATACGACCCGGAAAACGTGGCTTTCTGGCGCACGGTGGGAATGCTGCACGACATTGATTTTGAAATGTATCCCGAGCAGCACTGCGTGAAGGCAAAAGAGCTACTCCGCGAGCTGGACATCGACGAGGACGTCATCCACGCCGTCATATGCCACGGCTACGGCATCTGCATAGACGTCGAGCCGGTGAAATACATGGAAAAGGTGCTCTTTGCGACCGACGAGCTGACCGGGCTTATTGGCGCGGCCGCGCTCATGCGCCCGACGGGCATTTCGGACATGGAGCCGAAATCGGTGATGAAGAAATTCAAGGATAAGAAATTTGCGGCGGGCTGCTCCAGAGAGGTCATCAGCCGCGGCGCGGAGATGCTCGGCATGGAGCTGAACGAGCTCATAGGCAAGACGCTCAACGCGATGCGCGCCTGATGCTGCGCTTATACTACGCGGACGTCGCCGGTCTGGACGCGGACGCGGGCGCGTATGCGCTCTCGGATTACCGCCGCGACAGGCTTGCGCATATCAGGCCGCCGAGGGCGCGGCGGCAGGGGATAGGCGCGGAGCTGCTTTTAAACCGCGCCGCGGGCGAGCTGCGTCCCGATGCGGAGCTGCCGCTGCACATCCTCACCGGCGCGGCCGGAAAGCCGTATTGCGCGGAGGGCCCTTGCTTCAGCCTCTCGCACTCCGGCGATGTGGCCGCCTGCGCCGTCTCGGACGCGGAGCTCGGTCTCGACGTGCAGGAGGGAAGGGAATACAGCGCGGCTTTCGTGCGGCGCTTTTTTACGTCTGACGAGCAGAGGCGGATATCCGGCGCGGCAGACCGCGATTTCGAATTTACAAAGCTCTGGGCGCTAAAGGAGAGCTATCTTAAGGCGCTCGGCACCGGCCTTAAGACGCCGACCTCCTCTTTCTCCGTGCTCTGCGGCGAGAGGATAGAGATAGCCGGGCGGCGCGGCGTCGGCCTCTGGCACTGCTTCAGGGACGGCTTTCATTTCGCCCTGTGCCGCCTCGGCGGGGAATCCGGCGAGCCGGAGGTCTTTGAAAAGCTGCAACTGTGAGAAAAAGGCGCAGGCACGCCGCACGGCGGTTTCTTTAATACCGGGCGGCAAAAACCTGTCGTTCTGAGCGGGATGTCCGCCCGGAACGACAGGCTTTTTCGTCCTGCGGGAAGTCAGGCGCGCGACTAAACGTTCAGTCCGGTATCTCTCATCACCGCGCGCAGGGAGGCCAGATGCGCCTCCGAAATGTCCGTCAGCGGCAGACGCATTATTCCGCTGTCCATATCCAGCAGCCTCATCGCCGCCTTGACGGGGATGGGGTTCGTCTCGATAAAGAGCGCCGAGAACAGCCTCGCGTATTTTCCGTACAGCGCCGTCGCGCCCTTGAAATCTCCGCCAAGGCAGAGCGCGCAAAGCTTTGCCACGACCCCCGGCACGATGTTGCTCGCGACGGAGACGACGCCGAGCGCGCCGAGCGCCATCATAGGAATGGTGTTGTCGTCGTTCCCGCTCCAGATATACAGGTCGTCGCCGCACTGACTTCTGACACTTGCCGTGAGCGCGAGATCGCCCGCGGCCTCCTTGACGCCGTTGATATTCGGATGCGCCGAGAGCGCCTTATATGTATCCGCCGCTATACCTATGCCCGTCCGGCTCGGCACATTGTACAGTATCATCGGGATATCCACGCGGTCGGCCACATAAGTGAAGTGTTCTATCAGCCCTTTTTGTGTAGACTTGTTGTAATACGGCGTGACCATCAGTATCGCGTCCGCGCCGGCATACTTCGCGTTTTACGCGTTTCGCAGCGCGGCGGCGGTATTGTTGCTGCCGACGCCCGCGATGATCTTCATGCGCCCGCGATTTTCCTTGATCGTGAAACGGACAAGCTCCTCGTGCTCGTTGGCGCTGTGTGTGGCGTTCTCGCCGGTCGTCCCGCAGACCACCAGCGCAGAGCTGCCGTTTTCATATTGAAATTCGATGTTTTTTCTGAGCCGCTCGTAGTCTACGCCGTGCTCGTCGAACGGCGTGACGATAGCTGTACAGGAACCCTTGAAAACAGGTGTTTTAACCATGACGACCTCCCAAAAATGTTTTAACGCAACAGTATATTGCGTTTTGCGCGCCTATATTACACGTTTTGCGCGCCTATATTACACAGGTCGTTGAAAAATGCGCGGCGGCCTGTTATAATGGCAAAGCTACAAATCGCGAATGGGGAAAAATATGGCTGCAAAGAGAACGATCTCCTTTTCCGCCGCTCTGCTGCTGCTGTGCTCTCTTGCGTTGCGCGCGGGCGCGGCGCAACCCGCCTGTGAAAGCGCGCTCAAGGGAAGCGTCGCCGCCGAGAGCACCCGGCTTGACGCCTCCGCCTATGCGGACGCGGACGCATACGAGAACCCCGCCCCGTCTGTCGGGACGGTGCGCATCGGACTGCGCTACGGGGAGAGCGCCGTGGCATACGCGGAGTTTGAAAACAGCGGGGGAGCCGGCTTTATTATAGGAAAATACGACGCGGCGCGAAGCTTTACCGAGCTTGCCCGGACCGACGCGAGCGACCTTGTTGTCTCCGTCTCAAGCGGCGGCGGCGCGTGGCATATCCTGCTCGACGCGCGCTACGGCACGCAAAGCGAGGCGCAGAACGCGGCCTCCGCCTACGGCGGCTCTGTCCAGACTGTAGACGGCGAGTACAGAGTGCTCTACGGCGCCTATGACAGCCGCGAGGCGGCGGAGGCGGTCAGGGACAGGTTCGGGCTTCCGGGCTCCTCGTACACGGCGGAGAAGGGCGGCATAAGGGTCGTAAGCGGCCTCGACTCGTCCGCGGTGTATTCGGCCGCCGCCGAAGAGAGCGCGATAGCGCTCGTGCCGGTAAGCGACGGCGCGGGGCTGACGGAGTATCGCGGGAATTTTTACCGCGGCGGCTTTGAATGCGCCGTTTTCGACAGCACGAGGCTCAACGTGATAAACTGCGTCGCGCTCGAGGATTACGTCAAGGGCGTCATCCCGTACGAGATGAGCTACGACTGGCCGTTCGAGGCGCTGAAGGCGCAGGCCATATGCGCGAGAACCTATGTCGTGTACAATCAGGAGCACTATCCCGACTACGGCTTCGACCTGACGGACAACACCGAGAGCCAGGTCTATCGCGGCACGGGCGAGGCCAACGCCACGACGGACGCGGCGGTGGACGAGACCGCGGGACAGCTGGTCAGATACAGGGGAGAGATCTGCGAGGTCTACTATTTCGCGTCCGACGGCGGGGCGACGGAGGACGGGCTGAACGTCTTCGACACCGACAGAGCCTATCTCGCCGGAGTTATCGACCCGTTTGAGCAGGCCGTGGATTACTCGATAAAGAACTGGACGGCGCGGAGGACGGGAGAGGAGCTCGCGGGGCTTCTGCTCGAAAGAGGCTACGAGCTGGGCGAGGTGACCGCGATAGAGCTCCTTCGCTCGGCGACCGGCAACGTCGTCTCGATGAGCTTTTACGACGCGTCCGGCGGCAGCGTCCGGATTGACGGCCGAAAATGCTATACGAGCATTGGGCTTAACAACTGCCGCTTCTCGGTCGAACAGGACGGGGAGAATTTCGTCTTCTCCGGCAGCGGCTGGGGGCATAACTGCGGGATGAGCCAGTGGGGCGCGAACGCAATGGCGTCCGTATACGGCTTTAACTGCGAGGATATAATCAGATTTTATTTTACTGGAGCCTATATCGCATGAAAAAAACAGATTTTTATTTTGACCTGCCCGAAGAGCTGATAGCGCAGACGCCTATCGCGCAGCGGGATCACTCGAGGCTGCTGCATCTCGACAAAAATACCGGGGCTGTTGAGCACAGGAGCTTTTATGAGCTGCCTGATTTTCTCAAGCCGGGCGACTGCCTCGTGCTGAACGACTCGCGCGTGCTGCCCGCGCGGCTCATCGCCTCGAGACCCACCGGGGGCAGCGTTGAGCTCGTGCTGCTGCGCGATCTGGTGGACGACCGCTGGGAATGCCTCAGCCGCCCGGGGAGAAAGACTAAGCCCGGAACCGAGCTCACTATCGGCGGCGGTGAGCTCACCGCGACGGTGGAGAGCGTCGCCGAGGGCGGCAACAGGATAATCCGCTTTCACTATGAGGGAATTTTTCTCGAGGTGCTTGAAAGGCTCGGCAAAATGCCGCTGCCGCCGTACATCAAGGAGGAGCTCAACGACCCCGAACGCTACCAGACGGTGTATTCGCGCGAGCTCGGGAGCGCGGCCGCGCCCACGGCGGGGCTGCATTTCACGAAGGAGCTGCTGCGCGAGATAGAGGAGAAGGGCGTAAAGGTCTGCTATGTGACGCTGCATGTGGGTCTCGGCACCTTCCGGCCAGTGAAGGAGGACGAAATAGAGGAGCACGAGATGCATTCGGAATTTTGCATCATCCCCGAGCGGACGGCGCGGCTCGTCAGCGAGACGAAAAAAAGCGGCGGCCGTATCGTTTCCGTCGGCACGACGTCCTGCCGTACGCTCGAGAGCTTTGCCCGCGAGGACGGCACGCTGCCCGAATGCTCCGGCTGGACGGATATTTTTATCTACCCGGGTTATAAATTCAAATGCGTGGACGCGCTCGTCACGAATTTCCATCTGCCGGAGAGCACGCTCATCATGCTCGTGTCGGCGCTCGCCGGGCGGGAAAGCATACTCAACGCTTACCGCATCGCCGTTGAGGAGAGGTACCGGTTTTTCTCCTTTGGCGACGCGATGCTCATAATGTGAGGGGTGATCGATTGTACAGACTGCTCAAACAGGAGGGACGCGCCAGAAGAGGCGAGTTCGAGACGCCGCACGGCACGGTGCAGACGCCCGTCTTTATGAATGTCGGCACGCAGGGGGCGATAAAGGGCGCTCTTTCGGCGCGCGACCTGAGCGAGATCGGCTGCCAGATAGAGCTGTCCAACACATATCATCTGCACGTCAGACCCGGAGACGCCCTTATAAAGGATATGGGCGGGCTTCACCGCTTTATGACATGGGACGGGCCGATCCTCACGGACAGCGGCGGCTTTCAGATCTTTTCCCTCGCCAAGCTGCGCAAAATAACCGAAGAGGGCGTCAATTTCAACTCTCACGTCGATGGCCGCCACATCTTCATGGGTCCCGAGGAAAGTATGCGCATACAGGCCAATCTCGGCTCGGATATCGCCATGGCCTTCGACGAATGCATAAAGATCCCCTCGGAGAAGCGGTACGTCGCAGACTCCTGCGAGCGCACCTATCGCTGGCTCGAGCGCTGCAAAAAGGCGCTCGCGGAGTATAACGCCGCCGACGACGCGGTAAATCCCGGCCAGATGCTCTTCGGCATCAACCAGGGCACTGTGTTCAGCGATCTCCGCATAGAGCACATGAAGAAGATAGCCGCGCTCGAGCTCCCGGGCTACGCCATAGGCGGCCTCGCCGTGGGAGAGACGCATCAGGAGATGTACGACACGATAGAGGCAGTGGAAGAGTACATGCCGAAGGATAAGCCGAGGTATCTGATGGGCGTCGGAACGCCGGGGAATATTATAGAGGGCGTATACCGCGGGGTGGACTTTTTCGACTGCGTGATGCCGGCCCGAAACGGACGCCACGGGCATTTGTTCACCTGGGGCGGCATTATAAACATAAAGAACGAGAAATACTCGCGCGACAGTCTGCCTGTCGATCCGAGCTGCTCCTGCCCGGTCTGCGCGCGCTATTCCCGCGCCTATCTCCGGCATCTGTTCAAGGCCGAGGAGATGCTTGCGATGCGCCTTGCGGTCGCGCATAATCTTTATTTCTATAACGAGCTCATGCGCCGCATACGCGAGAGCATCGAGAAGGAAAGCTTTGCGGGTTTCAGACAGGATTTTACAGAAATTTTGGATAAACGGATTTAAGCATCTTGAAATTGTAATATTAACAAGGTATAATAAATTCATATTATTTTTGGAGGTATACCCCTTATGACTTCATTGCTCACGGCTACAACAACATCGACCGGCAGCGGCAGCACTTCCATGATACTCATGCTCGTTTTGATGTTTGCGATTTTTTATTTTCTGATCATTCGCCCTGAAAACAAAAAGAAGAAAAAGGCCGAGGAGATGCGTTCTTCGCTCAATATCGGCGATGAGATCACCACGATAGGCGGCATGATCGGCAAGATCGTTCAGGTCACCGAGGATACCATCACCTTCGAGACCGGCGAGGACAGAGTCCGCATTCAGGCAAAGAAGTGGGCCATCTCCACCACCGCGAAGATGGAGGCCGCCGAGGCCGAGGCCAGGAACAAAAAGCGCAAATAAAAACAACGAATTAATCGCCCCCGGGTGAAATAAGATGTAACAGTCTTATTCATCGGGGGTGTTTTTTTATGGAAAAAATCAGGAGGGGAGATATGCGCTTCTTGCTGAGCGCGCTGCTGTCGTGGCTCGTCTCCGCCGCCGTTCTGCTGCCGGCGGCGGCGCTGGTACTCTGCAAGAGCAATATCAGCTCGGACTGCGTCGGCTATATCAGCTCCGGGCTGAGCCTTGCTGCGGCGACCTTTGCCGGGATAGCCGCGGCGAAACGGAGAGAGGAGGGGAAGATATACACGGCTCTTCTCACGGCGGCGACGCTGATAACCGTGCTTCTCACGGCGGGCTTTCTGATAAAAGGCTCCGACATGGGTTCCTCCGGAATACTGAGCGTCATCACCTTCACGCTGTCCGGCTGCCTCATGGGCGCGGTATTTGCGCCGAGGGGGAGAAGACGTGCAAAGCGCCGGCTTGGAGGTTTACATAATTTTAGAAAATAATTTTCCTCTCTCGCTTTCCCGGCACAACATATAGAGGCAATTCTACGACAACCCGGATTACAGCGGCTACAAATTGTATTTTTAAGTAACAACAGTTGACATAAAAGAAAAAAATTCCTCCAAAATTTGAAAAAAGGACTTGATATGTTTGCAGTTTTGTAATATATTGTTACCAGAAAGCCGTTATGTTAATCGCGATTTTATTTCCGCGGCTCTGCGTTCGTGTTTCAGGGTGCTCCCGCGATGAACGCGGAGCGCTCGAACGACAGATATGACGGCGTATTCCGGGCAATAGTTTTTGCCTCGTTCTTGCTCGGCTCGCTGTCCGCTGACAGACTGCTCGCGGCCTCAATAGCGCGGCAGGAATGGCTCGTCTTTTCGCCCGCCGTCATGGCGGCGGCCTTCGGCGGCGTGCTTATCCTGTCCTCATCCATCCTGGGTTCGGCGCTGATCCCGGTTTTTACAGCGCTTTTCGGCTGCGTCTCAGGCGCGGAGGCTGCCCGCGCGGTGAGCTCTTTTTACTCGGGCGGCGCGCCGGACATAAAAGTCCTGATCCTGAGCGCGTTTGCGGTTCCGCTGTTTTTTTTCGCGGCGTCCTCCGGCATGGGGACGGCCGCGATGCTGACGCAGGCGCTCGTCAAAAGCGGCACGGCCGCCAAAGCTGCCTTTAACCAAAGATATATTCCGATGACATTTGCGGTCGCCGCTGTGATGCTGGCTGTCTATTTTATCACCGGATGGTATAAAACAAATGAAAGGAGGGCGTTTAATTGCTAAATTCCGAATGTATCGAGCTTTTTGAAAAGTATCTGACCGACGAAAAGAAAGCATCCCTGAACACCCTCAGCTCGTATCTGCGTGATGTAAGGCAGCTCGGAGAATACCTGGACGACCACAGCGTCGAGTCGATAGAGACCGCGGACGAGGAGGCGCTCGGCGATTACATAGGCTGGCTGCGTTCAAAGGGGAAGTCGGTCGCGACGGTTTCAAGAAGCATTGCGTCGATAAAATGTCTCTATACATATCTTTGCATCCGGAAGCTCGTCAACGACAACCCCGCCTCAAAGCTCGTGCCGGACAAGAGCACGCAGAAGCTCCCTCAGATACTCACCAGCAGGGAGGTCGAGCTGCTGCTCGAGCAGCCCGAATGTGTCGATGCGAAGGGCTACCGCGACCGCGCGATGCTCGAGCTGCTGTATGCCACGGGCATCCGTGTGACCGAGCTTATCGACCTGAACGTCGGCGATGTGAACCTCAGTGCGGGTGTTATCCGCTGCTGCAGCCGCAACAAGGAGCGATTTATCCCGATGTACCCCGCCGCAATAAAGGCGCTCGACGAGTATATGGCGCTTGTCAGACCGCAGATGATCGCGCTGCCGGACGAGCAGTCGCTTTTTGTGAACGTGAGCGGCGAGCGGATGTCACGTCAGGGCTTCTGGAAGATAATCAAGTTCTATCAGAAGAAGGCAAACATCGACAAGGATATCACTCCCCACACGCTGCGCCATTCCTTCGCCGCGCATCTGCTCGAAAACGGGGCGGATATACACGCCATACAGGAGATGCTCGGCCATGCCGATATCTCGTCTACCCAGGTTTATTCTCAGCTTGTAAAGAAGCAGCTCAAGGACGTATACAACAAGGCTCATCCGAGAGCCTGATACATGAACTGTACCCGAAAAACCGTCATCCTGAGCGGAGCGACGGAGCCCGGACGGACGCGGCAGACGCTGCCGTTTCCACGGGCTCCCTCGGCCTCGCGTTCTCAGAATGACGGCTTTTTTCGTTTCTGCGCCGCGCTCAGTTTTTTTATTTAGTTGATATAAAGCCCCGGTTATGCTAAAATGCTGTGTGGATGTGATAAAATGCGTATTTTGGGGATAGACCCGGGGATAGCGACGATAGGCTTCGGCGTCGTCGATGCGGACGGAGGCAGATACAAGCTCATAAAATGCGGCGTCATTACGACCCCCGCCCATACCAGCCTCGCAAGCAGACTGGAGCTCATTTACGACGACCTCGCCGAGCTGATAGCCCTGTTCAAGCCCGACGCCGCGTCCATAGAGGAGCTGTTTTTCAACACGAATATTACCACCGGCATCGCCGTCGCGCACGGCAGGGGAGTGATACTGCTCGCCTGTCAGAAGGCCGGGCTGAAAATATACGAATACACGCCCCTGCAGGTCAAGCAGGCGGTCGTGGGCTACGGGCTCGCGGAAAAATCGCAGGTGATGGATATGGTCCGGCGCATCTGCGCGCTTCAGGCGCCGCCCAAGCCGAACGACGCGGCCGACGCCGTGGCGCTCGCGCTGTGCCACGCGCGCAGCTCCACATCTCTTTTGTTCAAAGGAGACAACGAAGAATGTTCTACCATATAGAGGGCCTTGTCACCGAGATAGACCAAAACCTCATAGTGCTCGACTGCGGCGGGGTCGGCTTCGCAATGAACGCGACGGCCAACACCATCTCACACGCGAAAACCGGCGAAAAGCTGAAGCTGTACACAGCCGAGGCGATAGGGGACAACAATTTCGATCTTTACGGCTTCGCGACCAAAAGCGAGAAGCGCTGCTTCGAGCTGCTCGACGCGGTGTCCGGCATCGGCCCCAAGGCCGCGCTCTCCATCCTCTCATACAACACGCCAGAGAGCCTTGCCCTGTCGATCCTCAACGACGACGTCAAGGCGCTGACCGTGGCGCCTGGAATAGGCAAGAAGATCGCCCAGCGCGTTATCCTTGAGCTTAAGGACAAGCTCAGCAAGGATCTGCCCGAGCCGGAAATGCGCGTCCCGGCGGCCGCTGCCGTAAAGGACGGCGATAAAAATGTGGGCGACGCCGTGACCGCGCTCACAGTGCTCGGATACAGCAGCGCCGAGGTCGCGCCCGCGCTCAACGCGCTCGACGTGTCCGGCATGTCGGCCGAGCAGATAATCAAGGCCGTTTTGCGGCAGATGGTAAAGTAACTGGAGCAGTAAAATGAGTATAAATTTCTCGGAAGACGCAGACAATGAAATAATAACGACCACCGCGAGCCTGCCCGAGGACAGCGGCGAGGGCTCGCTCAGGCCGCGCACGATAGGCGAGTACATCGGCCAGCAGAAGGCGAAGGATAACCTGTGCATCTTTATCAACGCCGCGAAAATGCGCGGTGAATCGCTGGATCATGTCCTGCTCCACGGCCCTCCGGGTCTCGGAAAGACCACGCTCGCCGCGGTCATCGCAAACGAGATGGGCGTGAACATGCGCATCACCTCCGGCCCCGCCATCGAGAAGCCGGGCGACCTTGTGGCCATGCTCACGAACTTAAACGAGGGCGACATCCTCTTTGTCGATGAGATTCACAGGCTCAACCGCGCCTATGAGGAGATACTCTACCCCGCCATGGAGGACTACGCCATAGATATCATCCTCGGCAAGGGGCCTTCGGCCAATTCCCTGCATCTGGATCTGCCGCATTTTACGCTCATAGGCGCCACCACCAGATCCGGCCAGCTCACAGCGCCCCTGCGCGACCGCTTCGGCGTCTCCCTCCGGCTCGAGCTGTATTCCCCGGAGGAGCTCAGGCAGATCGTCGTGCGCTCGGCCGGTATACTCGGCGTGGAGATAGAGCGGGACGGCGCGTTTGAGATCGCCTCGCGCTCCAGAGGTACGCCGCGCGTGGCCAACCGTCTGCTCAGAAGGGTGCGCGACTTCGCGCAGGTCTGCGCCGACGGCGTCATCACCAGAGAGGTCGCCGACAGCGCGCTGTCCAGCCTCGAGGTGGACAAGCTCGGCCTGGACTCGCTCGACAGGCGTATGCTGCACAGTATTATTGAGTTTTATAACGGCGGCCCGGTCGGACTTGACACTCTTGCCGCGACAATAAACGAGGAGGCCGTGACGCTTGAGGACGTGTACGAGCCGTACCTGCTCCAGATGGGCTTTTTGACGCGCACGCCCCGCGGCCGCTGCGTCACGAAAAAGGCCTATGAGCACCTCGGTCTCGCGTATCTGGGGCAGCAGCAGCTCGATATTTAAGTGCAAAATCAAAAAAACGAGAAATACAATAAAAAATCTATTGACTTTGACCGGCGCTGTTGTATAATATATACTATATATTAGGCTTTAAATTGACATAAATTATGTGTGATTATGCAGAATTAAGCGATACCGAACTTCAAAAGCTCTCATCCGAGGGAGACAGGCTCGCCGAAGAGGCGCTTGCGGACAGATACATGCGTCTTGTCCGCGCCTGCGCCCGGCCGCTCTTCCTTGCGGGAGGCGACAGCGAGGATCTTATTCAGGAGGGTATGTTTGGCCTGCTCTCCGCCATAAGACAGTTTGATCCCGACACCGGCGCTGCATTTCATACTTTTGCAGAACATTGCATTAAAATGCGCCTATATTCCGCAATCAAGTCCGCATTACGAATGAAGCATTTCCCGCTCAACGATGGTATGTCTCTTGAGCAACTCTCCGAAGATTTCAGTCCGCAGTTATCGGCTATCCCAGAGGTTTTTCGGCGCAGTCCGGAAGATTTAGTTCTGGCCAGAGAGAGCAAGGAAGAACTTTACACCGTCTTTTCACAGTGTTTATCTAATTTGGAGAAGAAAGTTCTTGACCTGTACCTTGAGGGCTTCTCATACCGCGAGATAGCGGCGAGGCTCGGCAAGGACGACAAGTCGATAGACAATGCTGTGCAGCGAATCAGACGCAAGCTGGCGCGGAACCTTAATCTTGGCGATATCAGCATTAGCTGAACGCAAATACAGCCGACAACGGCACTTTATCAAAAGAGAGGATTCAAAATGTACGAAGACAAAACCTTAGTATGCAAAGAGTGTGGCAACGAGTTCGTTTTCACCGCCGGTGAGCAGGAGTTCTATGCGGAGCGCGGCTTCCAGAATGAGCCCCAGCGCTGCAAGACATGCCGTGACGCTCGCAAGAACGCCGCCCGCGGTCCCCGTGAGTTCTACACCGCTGTCTGCGCTGCCTGCGGCGGCGAGGCAAAGGTTCCTTTCGAGCCCAAGTCTGATCGTCCTGTTTACTGCAGCGAGTGCTTTGCTAAGATGAGAGAGCAGGGCTGACAGCCTGCTGTTTGGAAGATTGGGACGCAACAGCGTCCCAATCTTTTATGTAATATCTGAAAGGTGAGATATAATGGAAATCACAAGAGACACTCTTATTTCCGAGATCCTTGAAAACTGCCCTCAGGCCATGCCCGCTTTCCAGCAGATCGGTATGCACTGCATGGGCTGCGCGCTCGCAAGCGGCGAGTCGCTTGAGCAGGCCTGCGCCGCTCACGGCATCGACCCGGACGAATTCCTTGTCAGCCTCAAGGCCTTTCTCCAGACTGTCTGAACAGCGCCCAAAAAAGCCGGATTTTTCCGGCTTTTATTTTTTTCCCGCTTCGAATATGCTTTGCGTTGCGCTCGCAAAGATTATATTATATAATCAAGCATGGACATACATTAACACCCCCGTCCGGCGAGGCCGGGGCTGCTTTTACGGAATAAAACGAGGCTTGAGCCCTGAAGGTGAACATGAACAAAAGACTTGAAACAATCGCCCGGTTTATAAAAAGCGGCGGCGTTATCGACGTAGGGACGGATCACGGCTATCTGCCGGTTGAACTCGCACTGCGGGGATATGCCGGGCGCATCCTCGCCTCCGATATAAACAGCGCGCCTCTCGCCCTCGCCGAACGCAACGCGGAGGCTGCCGGCGTGTCGGATAAAATAGAGTTCCTGCTCTGCGACGGGCTCGAGGGCTGCGACGGGCGGGGACTGGACACGATAGTAATCGCCGGCATGGGCGGGGACACGATCTGCGGAATTCTCGACCGCGCCGAGTGGTATATGGACAGGCGCTATACGCTTGTTTTCCAGCCCATGACGAAGGCCGAAATACTGCGCTACTGGCTTGTCAACAACGAGTTTGAGATAGAGGCAGAGGCGCTCGTATCGGACGCCGGAACGCTCTATCAGGTTTTTACGGCGCGCTTCGGCGGCAAAACGGCGCTCAGCGACGCGGAGCTGTTCACCGGCAGCTTCCCCATGATTAGAACCG